>JBFILE010000123.1:0-10009 GCA_041599855.1 Thermoplasmatota archaeon | reverse complement strand
GGGCTTGAACCGGATGTCGTAGGCCGTGGGGTCCACGGATCCGCCGATGGTCTGGATGTCGCTGCCGGTGCCGATGACAACATCGCCCGCGTAGACCGTGGCCGTGATCTCCTGGTTCGGGTACACCGGTGCCGCAAGGGCGAAGGGCGTGAGTTCCACGTGGACGACGATGTCCTTGGTGGGATCCAGCGTAAGCGTTCCGCCGAGGGCCGGATTCGCCATGTCGTACGTGAGCTGCGCGACACCGTTGGCCACGTTGGTTCCTCCAATACCCGTGCAGTCGGAGGCGGGACCGGGGTTCGACAACGTGTTCATGTACTTCGTGTAGGTCACACCATCCGCGTAGCACTCGCCGGAGGGCTCGTGGTGGAGGAACAACGTGTCGAGCGCGGGCATCATCTGGGTGCCCTGCGCAGCCGCCATGGAAAGGAGGCCGCCGAGGGCCTTGCGGGCGCCTGCCGCAAGGCCCAGCGGGATGGGCTCGGGGCCGTTCCTTGCGAGGGTCGTCGGGTCACCGAGGGGACTGGATGCCTCCGGGTATGCGTCGCCGTCATCCGGCTCGCCAGGGGGCGAGCCCCAGTAGAAGTCACGGATCTCGTCCATGGCCGCCACCCACGTTTCCGGGAGGAAACGATCGGGCATGTCGGCGCGGCCGAGGAGCACTTCGATGGCGCGGTCCGAACTTTCCCGGTTCACGAGCCCGTAGCCTTCACGGGTGAACGTGAGGGGGTGGTAGGGCGTGGTGTAGGGGTCGATGCCCTTCGTGATCCAGGAACCGTCCTCGATCGTCATGGGTTTCGCAGTCTTCTGGATCGCCTCTTCGAGTTCCGGCCGCGTCAGGATGCCGTTCGCGACGGGTCCGCTCGCCGGGAGCGTGGCAAGGAGGTCGGCCTTCACGATGTTCCCCGATCCGCGTTCTGCGCGGCTGAAGGAATCGCCGAGTGCGTCACGCACTTCAAGGAGCGCGTGGGCGAAGGCTCCCGCGGTGACGGGCGTCGCCGCCGAAGTGCCGCCGAATTCGGTCTTGCCGCCGAGGCTCTTGGGCGCTGCGGCGTCGATGAACTGACCGTAGCTGGATACGTCCGCCGGCCAGTCGTGCCAGAGGGTCGGGTGGTCGTTGATGTAGCTCGATGCGCCGACCGTGACCATCCACGAGGCGTCCGAGTACACGTTCGGGAAGCCGTCCGGGAAGTCGATGTAGTTCGTGAGGCCGTTCCCGGCCGCGTTCAGGACGACGGTTCCGGCTTCCGCGGCGTCGCGGGCGGGGTCGCTCCACGAGTTGAACCAGTTGACCACGAGAATCTTGGATCCGATGGAGATCGAGATGGCGTCGATCCAGTCCTGCTGGGCGGCCCACGCAACGGCACCGTTCACATCGGCATTCGTTCCGGGGTCGATGAAGACGAGGCGGGTGCGCGGGTCCACGCCGAACGTGTTCCCGGCAACGAGGCTGCTCGTTGCGGTCCCGTGTCCGTGGGAGTCGAGGACGGGAGTCGTGTCCTCATCCCAGCCGCCCGTCGCGCTCATGGAGACGGCGCCGATGATCTTCGTGCCGGGGATGTAGTACATCTTCTTCCCGGCGAATTTCGTGTCGCTGTTCCAGATGGCTGCGTCCGCGGCTTCCGCGGCGCTGTAGGTGGAGGCGTTGAGGCCGTTGAGCCACAGGGCTTCCGTCGCGGCCGGGTACCCGGGGATGTACGTGCTCGGGTGTGCGAGCACGTTGGGGTTCACCGCGGTGGATTCCCGGAAGTCGCTGTGGTACGGGTTGATGCCGGTGTCGATGACGGCCACGACCACGACACTGTCGTCGGGGACGACGGGGTCGTTCACGGTGACGGTCGCGGTGTCGGTGCCGGTTGCGCCCGCATCGTCCGTCACGGAGATGGTCGCGGTGTACGTTCCCTTGGTCGCGTAGGCGTGGGTCGGGTCGGTGCCCGTGCCCGACGATGCATCGCCGAAGGTCCAGCCCACGGTGTACGGGGGCGTACCGCCCATGACCGTGCCGTCGAACATGACGAGGTTCGCGGTGAATCCGCTGTACGGCCCTCCGGCGTCCACGGTGAGCACGGATGCGGCGACCTCGATGAGGCGCGTCGTCGTCGTGCTGGCTCCGCGGTCGTCGGTGACGGTGAGACGGGACACGTAGGATCCTTCGTCGGTGTAGGTGTGGCTCACGTCCGTGGGCACGGTCACGCCGCTCGCGCTCGCGCCGTCACCGAAACTCAGGGTCCAGCCCGTGATGGTGCCGTCCGAATCCGACCCGTCCGCCGTGAAGGTGACGGGGAGGGGCGGGGCACCGGTGGTGCGGTCCGCGCCCAGGGTCGCCGTGGGCAATGCGTTCGTGCCTTCCGTCGTGCGACCTTCGAAGGTCACCGTCTTGGGGGACACGCGGCTGCCGTCACCGGGACTGTCGAGGACGACGGTCGGCGATCCGTTGCCGCCGCCGTTGCCGACATTAATTGCGATGGAGTCCACGTTGGACGGCGTGTTCTGGTACGTGAATCGGGCTTCCACGGTGTGGACCCCGTTCGTGAGCGACGTCGTGTCGAGGGCGTACTCCCAGTTCGCCCAGTCGTTCGACGTGGTCGCCGTGGACCAGGGACCGCCATCGATGCGGACCTGCACGTAGTCGGTGGAGGTCGGGTTCGACGCGGTGATGGTCGAGGTTGCGACACCGGTTGCGCCTTCGTTGTCGGTGACCGTGAGGGTCGCGATGAATGCACCGGCCGCGGCGTACGTGTGCGGAACCGTGCCCGCACTCGTGCCCGTCGTGGAGGAGCCATCGCCGAAGTCGAGGCTCCAGCCGGTCACGGTGCCATCGGTGTCCGAGGCGCCGACGGTGAAGGTGACATCGAGGGGGACGGGGCCGCTGTCGACGTCCGGGAGGAGCGATGCGACGGGCGGGTCATTGGAGGTGCCCCCGGGGAACGCGAAGTCGTCGCCGGCGCTCGTGATGTCGCCGCTTGCGGACCCGCTGAACGTGCCGACGCCTTCCACACCAAGGTTGGAATCAGCCGAGGTCGCCGTCAGGATGTCGCCGCCGACGGGGCCCTGGAGGAGCGCGCGCGGGACCTGCCACCAGATGATGTCGGAGTCGGCATCGATGGACCCTTCGAGGGTCGAGAGTGCGGAGAACTTGCTCTGGGCCTGGGCGTCGGTGCCCATGACCTGGAGGTAGAAGTGGGTCTCCTGATCGGAGACCGCGGCGCCTTGCACGACGCTGCGGACCGCCTGCACCCGGAGGCCGGTGACGGTGAGCGCCGTGCCCCATTTGGCGTCGGCCACCGCGTAGTCCGGCTTGAAGTACACATGGTACACGATCTGGTTGGTCGTTGTCGCGTCCGCCGGGATGTCGACGACCTTGAGGCCGACGTACATGTTGGTCGCGTCCGCTTCGAACCACGCGTGGGTGACATCGAACTGGGTGGCTGCCTCGCCGGCCACCGTGGCATCGCCCTGGCCATCTGTGACGTGCACGTACGCGGGCGGCGCCGCGGGGGCGGCGCGGCCGAGGGCGTTCATGAACGAGATGCCCGGGGGCGCGACGCGGTAGGCGCGGAGGGACCCGTCGCTGTTCGTGGTGAACGTGCCTTGGCCGCCGGCGGAATCCACCGTCGCGAGACTGCCACCGTTGACCGGGATCGTCTTCGGGGACCCACGGTAGATCTGGGCTTCCGTCTTGATGGCAGTCATCTCAGTTCCGGGAGCCGGCATGACGCCGGACGGGATGGCGATGGAGATGGTGCCGGGCGCGGTTTCCGTGTAGCTGCCGACTGCCGCTCCCTGACCGCTCCAGATGTTGCCATCGAGGAACCCGTAGTCGTATCCGACCTCGCCGAGTTCGTTGATGGTCATGGACACGAAGTTCCGGACGGTGCCGTCGTTCCACGCCATGCGCCAGACCGCGCCGTCGCCGACGTCTTCCACGGGGACGAACACGTTCGTGAGGTCCGCCATGGTCATGCTGAGGGTCAGGGTTCCGTCACCGGCCTGCTCGATGGATGTGTCGAGGATGTCGAGCATGTCGATGTTCGCGCGGGTCGGGTTGGGGGACGGGGCGTCACCGGCGTCATCCGTGTAGAGGAGGGTGCTGGTCGACCCGGATGTGACGGTGATCGCGTCGCACAGTTCGTCGGTCGCAATGCCGTCGGACACGGTGACGCAGATGTCGTAGGTGCCTGGGGTCGCGTACGTGTGCGTCGCGGTGGCTCCGGAGCCGGCGGCGCCGTCCCCGAATTCCCAGACGAATGACAAGGTGTCGCCGTCGGCGTCCGTGGACGAGGTTGCATCCACCGTGACATCGAGGCCGTTGACCCCTGCGGTGTAGCTCGCGACGGGCGGCGTGTTCGGGGTCGTGCCGTCGAGGGACGTGATGCCGCGGATGGTGGCGAGGCCGGAAACGGCTGCGCCGTCTGCCGGGGACGTGATGTCGACGGTCGGCGTTCCTTCGCCACCGCTCACGGTCGCGGTCGCCGTCGCGGACCCGGTCTTGCTGGCCGCGTCGGTGACGGTGAGGGTCACGGTGCGGGTGCCTGCGGAGGTGTAGGTGTGGGTGGTGGCTGCGCCGGTGCCGGTGGCGCCGTCGCCGAAGTCCCACGTGTACGTGTACGGGGCCGTGCCGCCGGACGCGGTGCCGGCGAATGCGATCGGGATGTCCTTGACCCCGACATAGGGGCCGCCGGCGCCCACCGTGATGGTGGAACCGAGGGCAAGGGCCATGTCGACCGCAGCCTTGGCGTCGACGTACCCGTAGCCCCAGCCGATGACGTAGCCGTCCGGGTTGTCATCGACGAGGTCGCCGTTGGCGTCCTGCCAGAGGGAGGGGTCGGAACCGTCGCGCCCTTCGGACGAGCGGATGATGACGTCCTTCACCTGGGCGGGCGTGAGGGCCGGGTTCGCCTCGAGCATGAGGGCGACGATGCCGGCAGCCAGGGGCGTCGAGAAACTGGTACCCGATGCCGAGCTGTAGGTGCTGCGGGTCTTCGCCTGCGCCATGCCGAGGTTCACGCCGGGTCCGGCGATTTCCGGCTTCTTCTGCACGAGGTTCAGGGACGGCTGGCCGGAGAGGGTAAAGGTGGCGAGGCGGTCGTTCGCGCGGTCCACGGTGTCCTTGACGTCGACGGCACCGACCGTGATGACCTTGGCTGCGGCACCGGGGGAGCCCGTGTAGGAGGAGGCGCACAGGCCCGTGGAGAGGTTGCCGGACGACACGAGGACGACAACGCCCGAATCCACGAGGTTGTTGAAGGCCACACTGGTCGCGTCCCGGCCGTCGGAGGCGGCGCACGTGCCGAAGGAAGCGGCGACCACGTGGATCATGTTGTCGGGGTTCGCCGCGTTGTAGGACCGGATGAGGTCCGTCGCGCGGATCGCCTGGCTCTGGAGGATGAGGCCGAGCGGGTTGTCGCCCGAGATGAACGCGCGGACATCCGCGATGTTGGCGCCGGGGGCCACACCCATGTGGCTCCAGCGGTCGAAGAACGTGACGCCGGGCGTGTCGTTGACGACGCCCACGTTGTTGGGGGAAGCCGGCTCCTGGTCACCCGTGCCCGCTGCGATGCTCGCCATCATCGTCGCGTGGGTGTACCCGCCCCGCGCATTCGCGAGGTCTTCGCCGGTGAGCTCGCGGAGGTTCACGTCCGCGGCGTTGATGTGGATGGTGACCTTGGGGTCGAGGGTCGCGGTGTCGTCATCGAAATCATCGAGGCCGACGTGCTGCATGTCCACGCCTTCGTCCATGATGCCGATGGTGACGCCCTTGCCGGTGAATCCGGTGAACCCGTCGCGCGGGTTCCCGGACCACACGCCTTCGTACGATCCGCCGAGGGCACCGCCGGTCGCCGAGCGACCGCCCTGGGATGAATCGCGCGCCTTGATCGCGCGCACACCGAAGTCGGCGTGCTTGAACATGGGTTCGTCCCATTCGACGCGGACGACGCCCGTGAGGCCGTTCAATGCATCGAGGGAAGCCGCGTCGATGCGGCCAGCGACGGCGTCGATGATGGAGAAACGTTCCGTGATCTCGAGACCGGCGGCCAGAAGGCCCACGAGGTCGCCGGACGATGGCTTCGCGTCGAACGCCACGATGACGCCGATCGTCCCTGACATGCGTTGCAGTCGATCGTCCATACCATCGTGGTCCTCGTCATGGAGCCACTCCGACGACCACATCCCGAGGCCCGGCCCGACAGGTCCGGAATCGGCTCCCACAAGGGGAGTTCCGATGGGCAGGATGAACGCGATCACGATAAGCCAACATACGGTACGCTGAGCGAGCATACTAACTGAGCCTCCCACGGACCAGGTCCGCGCCGAACGGGAGAGAGGTTTGGTACTCAAAAGGTTTCGCCCCTGCCACCGGGCGAAAACCCCCGCATATGGGGGCACACCGTTGACCTTCGATGGCGATGCCGCCCATATGTTGCGTGGAGCGGGTTCCGTCAACCGTATCAGTACTGACGCGACGCGATGGGGGGAGGCCCGCGCCGAGGCCATCGTATTCCGATTGGATGATGACTCCACACCAACATGGAGCGGTGGATCGTTGCCCCCGGAGGTGACAGGTCGGGATCGGATCCGGGCCACTTGCGTGCCGTGGCCCTCCCGGTGGTGCGCATCCTCCGCCATTGCCCACGATTCGGCCCCATCACTACAAGTCCTTAATCACCCGGACGCCCTCCCAGCCACCGTGAAGCGTCCGCTCGGTGCCGCGTCCGCCATCCTCATCCTCGCGCTCCTCGTTCCCGGGGCCGCCGCGTACCACGGGGTGGACGGGGACGCCCGCGCCCTTGTCGAGCAGGTGGTGCTCGACGGCGCGACCCGCCTCGACGCGGACGATGGTCGCATCACCCTCACCTACGGCAATGGGCTCGCGTGGCGCGCGGATGCCGCGCGCGTGCTCGTGACCGTCCATGAGGTTCCGCTCGGCAGGAGTTCCGATCTGCTGCCGACCGATGGCGCACGCGAAGTGGTGCGGGTCGCCCGCGCCGACGCTGCCGTCGCCCTCATCGGACCGGGCTTCAGCTTCAACGCCGAACTCGACGCGGATTCGCCGCGCAGCAGACTCACCCTCACCGCGGATTCCGCCGACATCCGCCCGCTTGCCCCGGGACGCCTTGCACCCTTCGGTGAAGCCGCGCGCCGCGCTGAACTCACCGACGCCTACTCGGACCGCTCGATTCGCCCGCTCGCGACCGCCGCGGTGGACGGTGCGGCAATCGTCCGCGGCGTTGGCGATTTCACCATGTTCGTGTACGATGCCACCGTGAGCGTCCGCGTCCCCGGCGATACGACGAGCCTGCGCGTGGGCGTCATCCCGGAGAAGGACGTGCTCCGGTATGCCATCGTGTCCATCCGGGACGCCGCTGTGCATGTGGGCGCGCCGGGCGGCATCGACCGCTTCGCCGCACCCCGCATCGACTGGGAAGTCAACGGGACCGCCACATGGGTCGAGGCACACGGGCGCGCGGCCGCGGGCGGCGATGTGCAGGGTGTGAATGGTGCCGGCGTTCGCCTCGACGGCGTCATCACGGGCACGGCCACGCCCGAGGACAATCGCCTCCGGGTGACCGGCAGCGGGGACGTGACGGCCATGACCATCGGCACGAGCCCGACCCTGCGATTCCTGCAGGCTTCCGCGCCCCTCGTGGGGCTCGCCAGCCTCTTCGGCACCCTCACGTGGATTGCCTACACATATCCGACGGTGCGCTACGCGACCGCGGCCGCACTGTACGCGCGGTTCAAGGGTCGGGCCGCCCTTGCGCATCAGGCGCGGGAAACCATCATGGCGCACCTCCGCACGGCACCCGCGGCGAGTGTCGACGAAGTCGCGGAGGCGCTCGGACTCGCGTGGTCCACGACCGCGTACCACCTGCGCGTCCTGGAACGGGAGCGGCATATCGTGGGCACGCGGGAAGGTCGTCACATCCGGTTCACGCTCAGCGCGGACCATGCGCGGAAGGGCGCGTTGGTGATTTTGCGGAATCCGATGGCGATGCGGGTCGCGGATGCCGTGAACCGGACGCCGAACCGTTCGCAGCGCGAGATTGCGGCCGCTGTCGGTGTGGCCCCCTCCACGGCGCACGTCATGTTGAAGCGGTTGGCCGAGGCGGGCGTCGTCCGGGAAAACCGGGACGGCCGGGTGATGCGGTACGCCCCTGCCACCAGCGCGTGATTGAAGAGGGGAGGCCGCGTACCGGCGGCTTGACCCCTGCATGCCCGACCTCCTGCGCCCCTTGGAGATCGGGAGCGTTCGTCTCCCGAACAACCTCGTCCTGAGCCCCATGGCCGGCTTCAGCGACCTCCCGTTCCGCATCCTGTGCCGCGAGCACGGCGCGGGCCTCGTCTGCAGCGAGATGGTGGCGAGCGGGAGCGTGGAGCGCGGCGTCGAGACGACCCTTGCACGCATGCGGACGGTCCCCGTGGAGCGCCCGACGAGTGTGCAGGTGTTCGGCACGGACCCGGCGCAGGTGGCGGCGGCGACCCGCGAAGTCGAGAAGCATTGTGACATCGTGGGCTTCAACATGGGGTGCCCCGCGCATCAGATCAAGCGGCAGGGTTGCGGCGCGGCGCTCCTCGATCACCCGGACCTTGCCGAAGACCTCATCCGTGCCGTGAAGGGAGCCACGCGAAAGCCGGTCTTGGCGAAGATCCGTGCCGGGAACGGCTCGCGTATGGATGTGGTCGCGTTCGCGAGGCGCCTGGAACGCGCGGGGGCGGATGCGTTGATCTTCCATGCCCGCACGGCAGCACAGGGGTACAGCGGTCGGAGCGATTGGGACCTCATCCGGGACGTGAAGCCGCACCTGTCCATCCCCTTGATCGGGAACGGGGACATCGTGGATGGCCCATCCGCGAAACTTGCCCTGGAGGCGAGCGGCGTGGACGGCCTCGCGCTTGGGCGCGCCACCCTTGGGGATCCCCGCATCTTCGGCCGCATCGCCCACTTCCTGACCGACGGCATTGCACTTCCGGATGCGACCCCGGAGGAACGCCTCCTCGATTTCCTTGCGTATGCGCGCCTCGCGGAGCAGTACGGGATCCGTTCGATCCAGGTGCTGCAGCAGGCACAGCAGTTCACGCGCGGGATCCCGGGTAGCGCGAAGCTTCGCCGCGCATTCCAGGGGGACACGCCGTTGCGGGACGTGGTGCGCGCGTTCGAGGCCCACGTGGTCGACGCGTGACGGCGGGGGTGGGGAACCATCCCAAGGGACACGCGCTCACGTCACGATTTGAGCTTGGCGCCGTCCCGCAGCATGCCGACGGATTTCCTGGCCCGCCGGTCGCGCGTTTCCGCCTTCTTGGCTTCGGCAACGTAGGTCGCGTACTCCCGTTGGTGCGAGGGCGCCATGGTGTCGAACGCGGCCTGCGCCCTCGGATCGGCAGCGAGCGCGCGTTCGAGTTCTTCGGGAACGTCCACCGTGCGGGGGTCCGCGTCCGGTTCCAACACCACGTCCACCTCGTCACCCGCGGCCACGGCGCCCGCCGCAAGGATGTCCTTGTTCAGAGGCATGAAGTGCCCGCCGTTGCCGTCCGGCATGATGGACCGCCTGATCGGGACGCCGTTCACGGAGCCCTTGACGGCGATTCGGCCACGCGCGCCCCACTCGGCGGCGGCATCGAACGGGATCTCGAAGTAGGTCCAGGTGCCCACGCCTTCAGGGCGTTGCAGTCGGGCGCGGAAGGCATGCGACATGGGCGTCGGGTGGGGCGAGGTTGCCACGGATTCTTGAAGGTGCGGGTCGGGGGGAGGGGAGCCGTAGGACAATCATCCCGCGATGGTCGCCAGTCGGGAGAAGACGAAGCGAGTGGAATCGGCAGCGGGTGCCATGGACCCACGCGCGCCGCGGCCGAGTTGGGGGTGACTGTGTGATGGTAGCCCATTCCTGCAACACCGATCCACGGAGGGGTCGCCTCCACGGGGAGGCGGAGGAGACCAACTCGCTGCGCTCGCTGGTCCCTGTCCTCGGCGGCTTCGCCGCCTGCGGAGCGGGCGGCGGGGTATGGTGGG
>JBFILE010000122.1:0-10023 GCA_041599855.1 Thermoplasmatota archaeon | reverse complement strand
GGAAGCGTGGAATCCGCCGCCGCCGGCGGATGCGTGGAATCCTCTGCTGCCGCCGGGCGAAGCACGGAACCTTCGGCTGCCGGCGATCGCCCGATGGCCTCCCGATGGCTGGCGCGTCGGACGCGCCTCCTATTCCCCGATGGACGGCAATTCGGCCGCAAGCCGCACATCGTCGAGGATCAACGTGGCATCCCCGCCCTGCGGCACGAATGCGAGATAGAACTGCGTGAGATGCAATTCCTGCCCCGAGAGGAACGGCATCTTGACCACGCCGTCGAAGCCGGGCCGGACATACCACGGCTGGGACACGGTGAGCACGTACGGGTCCTCCATGCTGGAATAAAGGGCGCGCATCTCGACCTGGGTGCCGCCTTCGTGGCGCACATGCACTTCGGCGCGGACGGCGTTCGTCCAGAATCCCGCTTCCGGCCGTCGCCCGAGGGGCTGGGTGAGCACGCCCGTTCCGGGGCCCGTATCCCTGCGGTCCACGTCGACGGCCACGGCGCCTGTGGGATCCCAGGTGACGCGGCCGTGGGGCAGCGCCTGCCCGGAGAGGACGCGCCACGTCCAGCCGAGGGCCGGCCGGTTCGCGTTCGCATCCGTTTGTCCCGGCACCTTGCTCCCGATGCTGTCGAACACGAGTTCACCTGCCGGGCCCGGGTCGCGCACCGGTTCCGGCATCCCGACCTCGAAGTCCGCATTCACGAGGGGTCGCGGGGGCTTCATGGTGGCCTGGTAGATGTCGCGGGCGTCCTCGAGCACGTCCGGGTTGTGGGATGCGAGGGCCCCCGGTGCCATGAGAATGCCGATGAGCACGAGGAGGCGTGGGACGGATCGCGTGTCTGACATTCAGGAACCTCCAGGGACGGCATGCTGGACGGCGAGGGGTGATCGCGCGATGATGTGATGCCCGCCTCCTGAGACGCGGACGCTGGATGCGATGAGTTGCCCCGCGATGGTTGTCTCCGAGGAGGACATGCCGATGCCGCCCCGCGGCGCGTAGAATGCCCCGGTCAGGTCCGAGCCCGGGGACGCCATCGAAAGCGCGTCGTTCCCGGTGGCGTCCGAGTAGAACAGGAGGCCGTCGACGTAGGGCATCATCGTGACTCGTTCCGCCGCGATGTAGATGGGGCCCGTGGCCACGATGGTCACCCGGGGGGCCATGCCGGTCCCGATGACGCTCGCGGTGCCATGGACCATGTGGATGCCTGCCGGTGCGGTGGTGAGATCGATGGTCGTGCCCGGAGGATGCTGATGGTACGCGCCGTCGGCGTCGGCGGCCTCCGCGGCACGCCCGCCGGGCAGGTAATCGGACAGGGCGAACGGGTACGGATATGCGGCGGGGGCCACGGAAACGGACCCGCACTCGAAGGAATGGCGAGGGCCACTCGTTCCGAACTCCCCGGCATGGCGCACGGTGCGCGTGAACGTGTGGCTTCGACCGTGGACCTCGATGTCCCGGTTGGAATGCACGCAACCGTTGAAGCGATGGCGATTTCCGGTGATGTGGATGCGGGACCCCGGGAGGTCCCCGGAGCCCCAGATGGCGCAGGTCGCCGCAATGGGCACATCGGCGACGAACCGGTTGCCGGGATCGACTTCCGTGTCGACAACCAAGGCAAAGGTGCCGGCCGGTTCCCATGCCGGGACAAGGTCGGGGAATGCGTCGGCGATCACGGGCGCGAGGATGAGGAGGGTGGCGACCCCGGCGACGAAGGTCGACCTCATCCGGACCCCTCCGCGGTGGCTGCCGAGGCGCCGGTGCCGGCCCGCACGTGCTTCGCGGCCTGCCGTGCACGGTCCGCCTCGTCAAGCGCATGGTACAGTTTCACGGTTTCGTTCAGGATGACGAGGCCGCACGGGATGAGGACGAAGAGGAAGTAGCCGGTCCGGCTCCGGATGAGGGTCATGAGGAGTCCCCAGTAGGGAATGTGGAAGCGGTACGTCCCGACCACCATCTCCTGCTTCACGACCCACGGATCCGGATCCTCGTTGGCGTCGCCCTGGGTGCGGTAGCGGATGGCGTCCCCGTCGTCGAGGACCTGGAGGACGCGGTGGGTGACGAGGGTCTCGGACCCGGGCCGGATGCGGAAGGTGACCACGTCGCCCACCGCAAGGGAATCTGTCGGGACCTCATCGACGAAGATCACGTCCCCGGGGTCGAAGAGCGGGACCATGCTCCCGGAGAGTACGACGAATGCGGCATCGGCTCCGGCGAGCGCGGGGACCACGTACAGGAGGCCGGGGAGCGCAACGAGGAGCGCCAGGACCGTGATGGCCATCCTGCCGGTGCGCGTGCCGAGGATGTGCCGGAGGAAGGAGCCGAGACTGCGCGCGCGAGGGGCCGGGGACGTCCCGGTGGCGGGTGCGGTGACGGGGACGAGGGGGGTCCGTTTCGTCACGGCTTCCCCCCGGTCAATTGAGATCCGAGTCGAAGGTGTCGGCGAGGTGGAAGTGGAAATCCACGCCGGCGCGGAGGCGCTGGTATGCGTTGGGGTCGACCCCTGCCGGCGGTCGGAAGAGGAGTTCGATGACGAACGGGGTTCCCGCTTCGGTGGGGGCAGGGAGGTCGTTCGCTCCGGCTTGGAGTTCGTGGAGGCTGAGCCGGCCGTCCCCGTTTCCGAGGATCGGGTTCCCATCGATTTCGCGGACGAGGTCGCGGCCGCCGTCGGACGTGGAGAGGAGGTCGTCGCGTCCGTAGGCGAGGCAACTGATCTCGAGGGCCTCATCCAGACTGTGTCCGGTGACGTCGTCCGAGGTGAGCCGGACGTCGAAGTCGAGGTCGTAAACGTCGCCAACCGTCGCCCGGTCGGCGATGATGCGGAGGGTGCCGGCGATCCGGTCTCCGGGAGCAAGGTTGGGGTGGGAGAGGAAGGCGTGGACGCCGGCGTCCCCTTCGAGGCGGAGGTCCATGACGGGGGGTCCGAAGAGGCCGGCGTACGTGCCGCCGTATCGTTCGTCGTCCACATGGTCCCACGCGGCGAAGGCGAATCCGAGGGTGAACGCGATGACCGCGACACTCGGGAGGATGGTCTTGAGGTGCGTTCCCGCGCCGCGTCCGGTTGTGTCATTCAACTCGCTCCCTTCCGTGGGTCCTCCCAGGGGGAGGTCGTGTCGGTCGATGCCCCGCCGCCGCGCGGCAGGGGGTGGGATGAAGGTCGAGCAGTCGCCATGACGCGGCCTGCAGGACGGGATTTTTGGGGGGGTTCGGTGGATCAAGCTGGAGGTGGGCCGCGCCGCGCTCCCCGCAAGGGGGTTCACGGCGTCGGCCACCCGGGTCACGGGACCCCCGTGCCTGGAGCCTTGCGGTCCCGCGCCCGGGGGACATTCGGCCCGATTCAGGCGAGGTCCACTTCGCCGGCCTGCGCGAGGAAGAAGGTGAACGTGAGGTCCACGGCATCGCGCTTGAGGTCGTTGCCACCGTCCGTCGAGAACAGGAGGGTGATGGCGAGGTCCTTGCCGGCCGCGCCGGGGTCGGCGAGGTCGGTGATGGCGCCCGCCGCCGCGAGGTCGGCGAGGGTGTTCGCGCGGCCGTCGCCGTCGGCGTCGCCGACCAGGGTGAGGAGGTCGACGCCATCGTACGTGAGGGCCGTCATGACGAGGTACTGGTCGAGACCGGTCGCGCTCACGCCACCGTCGTCCGCGTCGTTCTCGTTGCCTTCATCATCGGTGACGACGGTGGACGCCTTCATGTCCACATCAACCGTGTGGCCCTGGGCATCGCCCGTGAAGATGCTGCCTTCGTTGCGGAGGGTGATCGCGCCGGAGACGGAGTCGCCGGGCGCGAAGTTCGATGCCGAAAGGGTCCCGGTCACGCCGTTCAATCCATCGAGGGTGAGGTCGAGGTCGCCGGCGGTGAAGATGTTCGCACTCGAAACTTCGGTGTCGCTGAAGAACGCGTAGGTTCCATAGCCAAGACCCGTGGAAGCGAGCCCAATTGTCAGCAGACTGAGAAGTACCTTGTAGTTCATGATGAAGCCTCTTTTCCCGGGTCGTGCGTGGTGCGGTCCCTTGAGCGTGGGACCGGGATGCACCGCGCGGTGCCAACCACGGGGGTTGAGCCGACCATTGTCGGACGGGGTGTCTATCTTACCCGTTCACCCTCACGGACAACTTGAATTGACTCCGAAAAGTGAAATCGGCGATAATACGGTTTGAATGTTCCACCGTCGAAGAAAGTCCGGAAAACAACAATATCATTGGATGATTCATGCTCACGTCCTGTCCGTCCCGTATCATGTAACATGTTGACACGGCACAGGTCGCTGCGGGATTCGGGGCCCGGGAATATCGACGGAATGCCCCATCGGGCGTCGAAGCCATCGAGCCACGCTCGTCGGCTGTTTCGTCGTGGGCTGCCAATGTCACAGGGATGCCGTGCGATGGTCGACCGGCAGTCGGCTGCCCGCGCCGCTCATGGCGTGATGTCGAGGGTGTCCACCTTGGCGCACACGCCGCCCACCTTCACCTTGATCGGCTTGTGCCCTCCCGTCAGGGCCTGGACGGCGACCTCCACGTCGATGCGGCTCGGGTGGCCGGTCTCGTCCCCCTGGAAACAGCGCACCTCGGTGACCGGCGCCTGCACCGGGACGCCGCGGTTCACCACGAGGTACGCGCCGAGGGCGCCGGAGGCGGTGCCTGTGGCCGGGTCTTCCGGGATGCCCAGATGGGGTGCGAACGCACGCGCCTTCACCTCCGGGACGGGGCGCTCACGGCGGATGGCGAACACGTGGACCGTGTGGACACCGCGCCGTTCGCACCACGCGCCGAGTTGATCGAGGTTCGGGGTCATGGACGCGACACGCTCCGGCGTGTCGAGGGGCACGATGAGGTGCTTGAGTCCGGTCGATGCGATCTGGATGGGGCAGCGGGGGACCTCGACGGATGCGCGGGGGACGCCGAGGAACGGAACCACTTCCATGGCCATGATGCGGTTCTCCACGATCTCGGGCCGTCCCTGGGTCATGACGACCCGTGTGGGGGCGCCCGATTCGCCGTGCACATCCACCTGGAGGACGCCCACGTTGGTCTCCTGGCTGAACCGGGACACGTCGGCCTCCTGCTCGATGACGCCCGCCTCGGCGAGGCTCCACCAGGCCGCGAGGGTCGCGTGGCCGCAGAAATCGATCTCGGCGTCCGGGGTGAAGAAGCGGAGGCGTCGGGTGGCGCGATCCGACGGCAGGACGAATGCCGTCTCACTCGCACCGACCTTTGCGGCGATCGCCTGCATCTCGCGGTCGTCCAATCCGGCAGCGTCGAGGACGACGCCCGCGGGGTTCCCCGTCTTCGCGTCGCCTTCGCGCGTGAAGGCGTGAACAAGGAGTGTCTCAACCATGCGAACCGGCCTCGGAATGCGCTCTCCGGGTAAATAGGCGGCGTCCGTCCCGGGGACCACGGCGCATGGTCGAGGCACCGTCAGGCTGCCGGGTTTACAGGGGCCCTTCTCGGTGGTACCGATCGTCGGTGTTGAGGTCGACGGGCGCACGGGTGCCGTCCCTGCCGCCCCGCGACCAGTCGAGGGAGGAGGTGGTGCGGCGCGTGGCAACCGTGCCGCGGTGGATGGGAGCGGCGGGTGCGGTATGGATTGTTGTGTCGGGGTGGGCGGGCGCCGGTCGTGCGGCGCTGTCCCGGCCTTGCGCGCTCACCCGTGCCGGGACCTCGGGACATCCATGGGCCGTGGAGGGCGGGCAGGTTCATGGCGCAGCGCGCGGAGCGACCGGCACCTCGCAGGACGACTCGTGGTGGATGATCAGGGTGAAGCCGAGGAACACGGCCAACGCGAGGCCGATGGCGAGCGGATACCCCACCGGGATCACCAGCCCGGCCCAGTGGACGACCGGAAAGTACGACACGAGGTGGTTGTAGACGGCGTGAACCGCGACGGCCACCACGTACGCCGGGATGAGGAGCAGCCGCGACGCTCCCTGTCGGGTTCGCCCGAGTGCGTATCCGATGGAGGCGCAGGCGGCCGGGTGGACAAGGGCGCTCGAGATGGCGCGCCCGATGGACAAGGTCACCCATGCACCCATGCCGCCGGACGCATAGGCGATGGACCCGTAGAGGAGATTCTCCGTGGCCGCGAAACCGAGGCCGGATGCCATGGCGAACACGACGCCGTCTGCGGGGCCCCGGATGTGCCTGCGCGCCGATACGAGCCCCAGGCCCTTCGCAAGCTCCTCGACCACGGGGGCCACCATGACGGTGCCCACGAACACGGTGAAGAACCCGGGAACCCAGGCATTCAGTGCCACGATGACGAGGGCGCTCCCGAGCCACGCAACAAGGACACCAATGACTGCGCCATGGGCGAAGACGCCGAGGATGCGCCCCCACCGCTCGCGGCCGTAGCGCTCGGAGTTGCGCACGACAAGGAGGTAGAGGAGGGGAGGCGCGAAGGCGGCGAGGAGGAACAGGGCGAACTGGGGGCCCGTCACCTGTGCCAGCGCTTCGGAAGCCGAGGCCATCGGTCGTTCCTTCGACGAATGGTTGGCAAAAGGGATTCTGGCTGCATTGTTCGAGTCCTGATCCCGGTTCCGGCGGGACCGGCAGGCACCCGCACGGGGGCGCATCAAGGCGCGGAGGAATTATAGCGCGCCCGCCATTGGCGGACCCATGCATCCCGCGGACGCGATCCGGGGCACGACTTCCCGCCTTCTCGAAGGGCGCCGCATCGTCCTCGGCGTATCCGGCTCCATTGCCGCCGTCAAATCCGTCGAGCTTGCCCGGGAGCTCATCCGCCACGGGGCCGACGTCATCCCCGTGATGACGAAGTCCGCGGAGCGCATCCTTCATCCCAACGCCCTCGGATTCGCGTGCGGACGCGCGCCCGTGACGAGCCTCACGGGCGATGTGGAGCATGTGCGCGAACTCGGACGCGCGCCCGACAAGGCGGACCTCTTCCTCGTGGCACCGTGCACCGGGAACACCCTCGCGAAGATGGCCTTGGGGATCGACGATTCCCCGGTGACGACCTTCGCAAGTGTCGGCCTCGCAACGACGCCGACCCTCGTCGCGCCCGCCATGCACGACACGATGTACGAGAATGCCATTATAGCGGCGCGGATCCGCGAGCTCGAAGCGGCCGGCGTCCGCGTCATGCAGCCCCTCTTCGAGGAGGGGAAGGCGAAGCTCCCGGATGTGGACCTCATTGTCGAGGAGGTCCTCCGCATGCTCGGCCCCGGCACCCTCCGGGGGAAACGCATCCTCGTCGTGAACGGCAGCACCATCGAGCCCATCGACGAGATGCGGGTCGTCACGAACAAGAGCACGGGCCGCACGGGCGCCGCCATCGCCCTTGCCGCGTGGCGCATGGGCGCCGACGTGGAGCACTGGTTCGGCCATGGTCATGTGGAATCCATGCCGCGGGTGCCCACGCGCCGCTTCGTGACCGTGAAGGACCTCCTCGCCATGGCGCCGGACACGGCTGGCTTCGATGCGGTGCTCCTTCCCGCCGCCATCAGTGATTTCGGGCCCGCGCCCCGGGAGGGGAAGGTGTCGAGCGAGACGAACCCTGTTCTCCGGCTGGAGCCCCTGCCGAAGGTCGTGACCGCCATCCGGGAGCACTTCGATGGTGTCCTCGTGCCGTTCAAGGCCGAGAGCGGCATCGACGAGAAGGCCCTCGTGGAACGGGCGCGGGCGAGCATCGCGAAGAACCGGGCCGCGTTCGTCGTCGCGAACGACCTGCGCACGGTGAACGTGGATGCCACCCGGGTGCTCCTTGTGGATGCGTCCGATGTGGCGCCCGTCGCAGGCGGGAAGGATGACGTCGCGCACGCCATCCTGGACCGGTTGGCGCGGGCGCTCGACGCGGCGTGAATGTCGCGACATCGATGCAGGATCGCCGGTCCGCGGGAAAGGGGGCGCGGACGTTGCGCTCAACGTGTTCATCACGGCGGGGGCATGGGGCCGGGTGGGACTTGGTCGGGACCGCCCTCCGGCGGGCGGGTCCGCAGGCTCAATCCGACAGCCGCGCCTCGATCCGTTTCAGCGCCGATTCCATCATCCGCTTCTGTTGCCAGAGGCGGACGCCGGCCGGGTCCTGTGCGGTGGGGCACGTGGAGCAGCCGCGGACGTGGAGGCGCTTGGACATGTGCTTCAGGTTCCGTTCGAGCACCCTTCGTTGGCGGTCCAGCTTGGCCCGCTGGATCGCGGTGAGCGGGGGCTCCTCGCCCGCGGGGGCTTCCCGGTGTCGGCCGAACAACCGGTCGATGAGGCCGCGCATGGGTCCCGATGGGCCGTCCGTGGGCATCAAGGCTTCCTTCAACGGTGGGGGGTGCCGGAATCCCACGTCGTGGGGCGGCGATGGCCCCGCGGCGGGACCTGCCGCGTCACAGGGTGGCCACGGGCAGCCGTTCCTGGCGGGGGAAACGGGTCCGCTGGCGCTCGCTGAGACGGTCGTAGGCGAGGGTCGCAAGGGGGACGAGATTCTCCACATCCGCGAGGTTGTAGCGGACGAGTTTGTCCAGCGGGTCCCCGTCGCGGTGGTCGCTGGCCCGGTGGCGACGCCACAGGCGCACCGCTTCCCAGCCGTCCACGCCGTCGAGGTCATCGTCGCGGGCAAGGCCCACGGCGCGTTCGATCTTCTTCAACCCGCCCGTGAGGTTCAGGTGACGAAGGACGATCCGGAGGTCCACGTGGGGCACACCCGGCACATGGTACCCGAATCGCCGCATCATGGGCAGGTCGAAGGAGGCCCCGTTGAAGGTGACGAGGAGGGAGGCGTCGTGGATGTAGTCGTGGACGGCCTGCGGCGTGAGGTCCTTGTCCTGCACAAGGGCGACACTTCCCTTGTGGGGGCCGTGCATGCCGACGACCGTGACGCCTTCATCCGGGTCCGTCTCGATGTCCAGGTACACGGCCCGGTCCCCGAAGGTGCGGAGGCACCGCCACGTGTCGCCGCCGGGAAGGTTCCTCGCGAAGAAGCCGCCATCCCCCTTCTCCAGGGCACGCTCGGCGTGGACGAGGATGCGGTCATGCTCGCTCTTGCGTTTCTCCGGCACGCGCGGCAGGACCGGCACACTCCGGTAATCCTGCCAGGTGAGGATGCCCTGCGCCCAGAGTTTCTCCTCGGTCGCAGGGCCGATGCCGGGCAGGAAACGGAACGTGTGGGTGAGCACCGGTCCGCGGCATCCGGCCCATGGCCTATGAAACGTGGGGAGGGTGCGCCGGCAATATTCCCCGCCGCACCCCCCGCCCTTGGACCGGTTCAAACGCCCAGGATGCTGAAGGACAGGTCCGTGACGGCTTCCTCGATTTCCGGGTCCGGGGCGCCGGGCGCACTTGCGGCACGGGCGAGGATGGCCACGCTGTACGTCCCGGGAAGCCAGATGCCGCCGTAGGGCGACGCGAGGAACCACGTGGCCGTGCCGTGGGTGTCCACGGCGGCCACCGCATCCGCGCTCTGGCCCGTCTCAAGATGGGTCACGGTGGCGCGGATGCCGCCCACCGTCACCGGCTCCGTCGTGCCGATGCGCGTCAGGGAGGCGGTGAGCTTCGGGCTCTTCTCGATGGACCCTCCGGCCACGATGGCTGCGGTGACGGCGAGGGCGTCATCCACATGCACCGTGGCGGCGGTGGTCGTGCTCGCGCCGCTCGGGTCCGTCACCGTCAAGGTCACGGGGTAAGCGCCCATGGCCGCCACGTCGACCGTTGCGACGAGGGTGTCGAAGGTGCCCCAAGGCGTCGTCCAGAGGGCCGTGAGGGCGCGGCCTTCGGGGTCCCGGCTTGCGCGGCCGTCGAGGGTGACGGTGCCGGGCGCGTCGATGGGGTCGGCAGCGGGCGCGGCGGTCGGCGCCTGGTTCGATGCCACGACGAAGCTGGGCGCGCTCGTGCGGATGCCGCTCGCGGAATCCTCCGCCACGACAGCCGCCGTGATGCCGCCGGCCGGCACGATGCCCAACGGGATCGTCTCCAGCATGTAGCGGCCCGTGGCCGGCGGAAGCGCCACCGGGGCGCCGTCCACCATGAGGCTCACGGAGGAGAGGTCCGTGTCCGCGTCGTATACGCGGAAGTCGAGGAAGGCGT
>JBFILE010000121.1:0-10026 GCA_041599855.1 Thermoplasmatota archaeon | reverse complement strand
CGGTGGACCAGGAGAACTACACGCAGGAGCAACGCCTCAGCATCCTGCTCGGCCCGGCGAACGATCCGGGGCTCATCGATGGCATGTATGCGGATTACGGGAATTGGACCATCACGGAGTCGGAGGCGGTGTGGCGTGGGAATCTCCCGTTGTTCCCGAATCTTCCTGCGGATATCGTGGTCGAGTTGCCGATCCATCCGGATGCGGTGCCCACGTGGCTGCCGCGGGCGAGTTACCCGATTGCGTTCCTTGAGTTCCCCAATGGGCATCGGCAGATGGCGCAGCACATGCGTGAGCCGTGGGTGTTGGAGGCGAGCGTGCCCCCGGCCACCGATTTCGGACAGGGTGGGGACGGGTATCCGTGGGTGCTGAATCCGGTGGATGAAGTGCCGTACACGTACAACGTTTCCCTGTTCGGCGGCCGCATGACCGGGAAGGGCGCGTACTCGATCATCCCGCAGGCCGCAGGGGATGACTTGGCGCGGGCGCGAACGGCGATGTTTGAGTCCAAGGTGACGTTCGAGCATGCCCGCGTTGCCTTCGGGACGACGATGATGTGGTTCGCGAATCACACGTCCCTCGTTTCGGAAGTGGGCCGCATCCAGCAGAAGGCATCCACATTCATTCCCTTCGGGCTGGGGAAGGCGCCGGTGGTGTCGGTGCCGGGGGACCGGGGTGCGCTTGCGGCTGCGATCGTGGACGCGACAACTGCGGATGTCCTTCCCACGGCGGGGAATGAAACGGTGACGTTGACCGCGGACGGGTTGCTCACGGTGATCAGCCATGACGGCGACGTGCTCGCGTCATGGTCGACCGCCGAGTCTCCGGGTTTTGTGCGGGTGGCGAGTGTGTCGGGTGTTGCGACGGATCGCGTTCTTGTTGGTGTGGGCACGCGGACCCTCGTGTTCACGACCACGGGCGTCCTCCTCGGGAACATGCCTGCGGGCGCGGGCGCTGTCGTGATGGATGCAGCGGGCGTGAACCTGGGCTTGACTGGTGCAGCATTTGTTGTGCTGACGCAGGAGGGGCCCACAGCAAAGCTGCGGCTGCATGATCCCGTGACGTTGGCGCTCGTGGCAGAGGAGTTGGTGCCGGGCACCGCGGAGGCACTGGATGCCTCGACATCCACGCGTCGCGCATTCGTGGTGACGAGTGCGGGCGTTGCGCGATACACCGTGACCGCGGCCACGTTGAGCGAGGATTGGCTCGCACCCGCGGCGGGCGAGGGGCCGTTCGCGCCCACGCCCGATGGCGGCGGCATCCGCGTGATTCTTAATGATGCGATGGTCCGCATCACAGGGACCGGGGACTTGGTCGTGGGGCCGAAGGTGGGTGCTTCGACGGCGGTCGTCTTGGCGGATATCGTGGGCGGGGATGGGGTGCCGGATGTTGTTGCGGCGAAGGATGTCCGCATCGTGATCCGCTCGGGCGCGGACTTCGAGGTGGTGGCCGATTTCCCGGTGAACACGATCCGGAACCCGGCCTCGGCACTGCGCGACATCGGCTCGTTCTGCGTGGACCCGGGCGAGACCGGGGTTTCACCGGAAGCGCGGCTCGACCCGGGCCTGCGCGAGTACGGCGTCGAGTCTTGCATCCCGATCGAGATCGGAAACCGCGCGTACGATCTCACGGAAACGGTCACGCAAGTGTTCGCGACGCTGGCGGGGGATGTGGTTGTGGTGAGCGAGAACGCGGCCCAGGTGCACATCACGAGTTTGGCGCTCGATGGGACACCGAATTGGCGTCAGGCCTTCGTGCTCGCGCCTGATGCGCCCGTCACCGTGCACGCCGAACGCGCGGATCCCGCGCTGCCCGGCGTGGTGGTTACGGACACCAACGGTCACGTGGTCCTTGCGCGACTCACCGACGGAGGGCCCGCGTGGTCGCAACGGCCCGGTGAACCCACTGGCCGCTTCTCGGGATTGGTGGGTGTGCCGAAGGGCGGGTTGTATGGCACGCACATCCTGGAATCCGTGGTCTCGTGGCCCGTCCTCACCGTGGATGGTCAACGGGAGGCGCGGGCGATGACGGTCGGCATGTACGATCAGACGGATCCGAACGGGAATATTCCGCGGATTCCGGCGTATGATGCGGTGATCCGGGTGGGGAATCGGGGGTGACGCGGGGGGCTTCCCGAGCGGCCTCCGACCGGATGGGCCGCCGCTTGCACCGCACAAGCCCACCGCGGTTGCCTCACACCGCCTTACCCACCCAGCAACCAGAGTGCCTGCCCGCTCGTGACGAGCGCCGTGACGATTCCTGCCGCGAGGCACACGCCCACCACGATCGCCGCCAGGCTCCGCCAGAACCCCAGCTGGAACACGTGCGCGGCGGCGGACCCGGTCCACGCGCCCGTGACCGGCAGCGGCACCATGACGAACAGGGTGAGCGCGAGGGCCTCGTACCGCTTCACGTGGTCATCGAGCTTGCGAACGGTGCGGTCGAAGAGGCGCGTAAAGAACCGGTCGAACCACGGGGACTTGCGGCGCAGGAACTGTTCCACGGGCGCGAGCCACATGAGGAGGAACACCACGGGGAAGATGTTCCCGAGGATGCTCCAGAGGACGGCTTCCGGCACGCTCATCCCGTAAACGAGGATGGCGACCGGGATGGCGCCCCGCAACTCGACGATGGGCACGGCGGCCAGGAGGAATACCGCCATCGCCGGCGGCAGGAATGAGACGGCATCAACGACGGCTTCGCGGAGCAATGGCCCGGGCGAAGGCAGCCGCCGGGAAAGCCCTTGCGGTCCCACGGGGGGCCCGTCGGTTGCCTCCTCGTGGCGCCGGTGCGGGTTCGACAATTGCTTGGAAACATTGAAGCATACGACCCGCAATGGGTGACGTGGCGTTTTGGCAGATTCGCCACAGGGCACCCAGACTCTCCAGCAGGTACGGCAACACCTCAGAGGACTCCGAGGAGCAATCCTTGGCCATTCTCGCTTTCTTGGGCTGCCCGCCCTTCTTCAACCAGCGGATGCTCTGCGTGGCCACCCCGGAATGGGCATTGGGCGTTTGATGGCGACCGTTCGCAACAAGGGCCAGTCGGCGAGGTCGCGGGTCCCATGCGCGTCATGGGGGCGACCGCTGCAAGCAGGGGGCGGTGCGACGACTCCCGTCAGTGGGCCCCGTCGCGAAGGGCCCCCTCTGCAGCTTGGCACCCGAGACACAGCACGGTGCCATCGCCCGCTCTGTTCCTGCCGCCTTGTGGGGCGCGACTCCGATGGCCGGCGCCAGCGCACTTCCCGTCCCGCCGCGCCGGCACCCCGCCCACCGGATACCGGCCGCCTTATCCCTTCCCGCGCCCCATCGCCGCCGCTTCCGCGCTCGCGATGGCCGCCATGTTCACGATGTCGTTCACATCGTCCCCGCGCTGGAGCACGTGCACGGGTTTCGCCATGCCCTGCAGGATGGGGCCTGTCGCTTCCGCGTCGCTCAGTCGCTGGATGAGCTTGTACGCGATGTTCGCACTCTGGAGGTCCGGGAAGACGAGCACGTTCGCGGCTTCCTTCAGGACGCTGAACGGGTACGTCTCCGTGAGGAGGTCTTCCACTACCGCGGTGTCCGCCTGCATCTCGCCTTCCACGATGAGGTCCGGTGCGCGGCGCTTCACGATCTCGACGGCGCGCGCGACCTTCATCGCGTGCGGGTGGCGGCTGGACCCGAAGTTCGAGAATGACAGCATGGCGACGCGGGGGTCCACGTCGAACTGTTTCGCGGCTTGTGCCGCCTGGATGGCGATCTCCGCGAGGTCCTCGTCAGTGGGGTCGATGTTCACGGTCGCATCGGCGAAGAACATGACCCGGTTCTTGAACGTCATCATGTAGAGGCCGACGGCCTTCCGGACGCCCTCCTTCACACCGATGACCTCGAGGGCGGGACGGAGCGCTTCCGCGTAATGGGTCGTGTGGCCACTCAGGTAGCCCTCGGCTTCCCCGTTCTGCACCATGAGCGCCCCGAGATAATTCGGGTTGTTGAGGACCATGTGCTCGGCTTCCGTGAGGGCGACACCCTTGCGCTGCCGGAGGCGGAACAACTCCTGCGCGTACTCGTCTCGCTTCGGGTGGGTCCGCGGGTCCACGATCTCCGCCGGGAAGTCCAGGTGCAGCTCCTTCATGCGGGCGCGGATCACGTCCGGGTTCCCGATGAGGATCGGATGCGCGATGTGGTCGTCCGAGAGGATCTGGCACGCGCGCAGGATGCGGTCGTTCTCCCCTTCCGGGAACACGACGCGGCGCGGGTCGCGGCGCGCCTTGTTGATGACGATGCGCATCATCTCCCGGCTCTTCCCGAGGCGTGCTTCGAGGGAATCCCTGTACTGGTCGAGGTCGATGGTCTTCCGTGCGAGGCCCTCGTCCATGGCCGCCTTCGCCACCGCGGTGGGGACGCACAGGAGGACCCGCGGGTCGAACGGCTTCGGAATGATGTAGTCGGGGCCGAAGGTGAGATTCTCGCCGCCGTAGACGCGGACGACCTCATCCGGGACGTCCTCGCGCGCCAGGTCCGCGAGGGCATGCGCCGCCGCGACCTTCATGCCCTCCGAAATCCCGCGGGCGCGCACGTCGAGGGCGCCGCGGAAGATGTACGGGAACCCGAGGACGTTGTTCACCTGGTTCGGGTAGTCGCTGCGGCCGGTGGCGACGATGGCGTCGGGGCGCGCCGCTTTCGCATCCTCGTACCGGATCTCGGGTTCCGGGTTCGCGAGGCCGAAGATGATGGGCTTCTCCGCCATGGACCGGACCATGTCCTGCGAGACCACGTTCGCGACGCTCA
Source organism: Thermoplasmatota archaeon (assembly GCA_041599855.1). Lineage (GTDB taxonomy): Archaea > Thermoplasmatota > SW-10-69-26 > JACQPN01 > JAJPHT01 > JBFILE01. Next base: position 5,254 of record JBFILE010000121.1, on the reverse strand, counting down.
CGCCGACGAACACGTCCGCGCCCACGAGGGCTTCCTCCAGCGTGCGGTGGGGCGTGTCGTTCGCGAACCGGAGCTTGTACGGGTTCATGCCGTCCTCGCGGCCCGCGAAGATGACGCCCCGTGAATCGCACATGATGACGTTCTCGCGCTTCGCGCCGAGTTCCAGGTAGAACATGGCGCACGCGATGGCGGCGGCCCCGGCGCCGTTCACGATGATGCGGATGTCGTCGATCCGTTTCCCCACGAGGTCGAGGGCGTTCAGGAGGGCGGCGCCGGAGATGATGGCGGTGCCGTGCTGGTCGTCGTGGAAGACCGGGATCTGCATCTGCTCCTTCAGGGCCTCCTCGATGGCGAAGCATTCGGGCGCCTTGATGTCCTCCAGGTTGATGCCGCCGAAGGTGGGTTCGAGGTTCTTCACGACGGTGATGAACTCCTGCACGTCCGTGGTCGTCACCTCAAGGTCCAACGCATCGATGTCGGCGAAGCGCTTGAACAGGAGCGCCTTCCCTTCCATGACGGGCTTCCCGGCGGCGGCGCCGATGTTCCCGAGGCCGAGGACGGCGGTCCCGTTCGAGATCACGGCCACGAGGTTGCCCTTCGCCGTGTACCGGTACGCGAGGTCCTCGTCGCGGGCGATCTCCTCGCACGGGATGGCCACGCCGGGGCTGTACGCGATGGAGAGGTCGCGCTGGGTGCTGGTCGGCTTCGTGGGCGTGATGCTGATCTTGCCGCGGGGTTCCTGACTGTGGTAGTCGAGGACTTCCTCGCGTGTGAGGGAACGTTTCGAAGGGGCCATGACGGTGCCTCGTCCGGAGGGCGGAACGTGCGGCGTCCGGCGCGCGCCGTGAAGGCGCCGCCGGGGTCGCGCACGTCGGGTGACGCCGGCGAACGCGGGGTCCCTGAATAAGGTATCCCACACCACGGGTGGTCCCGCAGGTCGCCGGTCCGCGGGGCACGGCGTTGCGCGTCCCGGAGGATACCCCGGGGTTGCCGGCCCCGGCGCCGGGGACCTCCCGGATGGCCGGCCGGCGCGCGCGCTGGAGCGTGCCGGGGGACGGACATGTAGGTCAAGGGCGACCGGACCGACCACCCCGCGTGCAGGCCCGGGTTGGTGGCGGCGGCCCGGCGAAGTACCGTGGTGGCGTGGGGGAAGGGTCCCCGGTCGGGATGGCCGAGGCGGCGGCCTTCGGTCCCAAATGCCCCGGAGCGCCACGGCCACCCGGCCTCCGTGCCCCCGGCGCAATCCGTGAACCATTAAATGGCAAAAGCTGGCGAGCAGGGATGCGTGCAATCCGACGAGTCTCCCCTCCCGTCCTTCGGCAACGACCCCGCAAAGGCGCTGACGGATCCCCTCGGCCGACTCGTGGGCGAGATCGTCCACGTGGAACGCCACGCGAAAACCGGGGAACCCGCAGCATACGTCGTCAGCCTCGCTCCCGGCCTTCCCCGAGTCCTCGTCGGCGACGCCGCCGGCGGCGGTGTACGTCGGATCGATCCCGACCTCGTCCGCCATGCAGAGGCGGGCCTCGCCCTCAAGGTCGGCCTCGCGGACCTCCGGGCCCTGTGGGATGCGGAATCGCCCACGTCCCTTGAACTGATGGATGACGACGAAGACGGCTTCGATGCCGGTTTCGCGGTCGCCGATGCTCCGGTCCGGGCTCTCCCGCGCCGCACCTCGTTCATGGAGATCATGAGCGACGAGTGAACTGCTTCCAAGCGCTGCGTCTTGGGCGTGGCGCAGTCTCCCGATGATCCCTCCCGGGGTCGCCGCGTCGCCGGGTACCCACCCAACGGCCCGGCGGCGACCCCCCCAACGCCATTCTGGCGGCCCCGGGAGTTGCTTTTTCCCAGTCGGGCCGGGAACGCCCGGGTTCCCCGGGTACCGCGGGCTCCGCACGGTCCGCATGTTCCGAACCCTCCCGCACGGCGTGACCGTCCGATAGCGCTTTCACCGGGGCCGGCGGTCCGGCCTTCGAAATGGACGCCCGCCATCCCCGATCCCGGGCCTTCACCATCGTCCTTGTGACGAGCGTCGTCTCCCAATTGGCGCTCTTCATGAACGGCATGGCGAGTGCGTGGGTCCTCACGGACCTCACGGATGCTCCCGCTGCCTTCGCGCTGCTGAACGTTGCGACAACCCTGCCCACGTTCCTTCTTGCGCTGGTCGCGGGCGCACTCGCCGACGTTGCCGACCGGCGCGGCATCATGCTCATGGGCCAGGTGGCAAGTGTCGTCACGGTGGGCGTGTATGCGGTCCTCGCGTGGCACGACGCCCACACGGTGGCCACCATCCTCGGCCTCACCGCCGTCCTCGGCGTGATCGCTGCCATGACGGGGCCCGCGTGGATGGCGACCCTGCCCGGCCTTGTCCCGCGGGAACGTCTCGCAAGTGCCATGAGCGTCAGCTCCGGCGCGTCGAACCTCGTCATGGCGATCGGCCCCGCCCTCGCCGGGATCCTCGTGGCCATGCAGGGCCCACTCGCCGTGTTTGCCCTCAACGCCGTGCTCCTCGTGGCGGGGTTCTTCGCCCTCGGAAGCTACCGCCCCGAACCCCGGCAGGGCCTGCCCCCCGAGCACCTCGGGTCCGCCGTGCGCATGGGCATCCGGTATGTGCGTTACGACCCGGCGCTGAAACGGATCATCCTCAAGATGGCGCCCTACGCGTTCGCCTCGGTCGCCCTCATCGCGCTCCTTCCCGCCGTCGCCCGCTTCCAGCTCCAGGCCGGGCCAGCCCTCTTCGGCCTCCTGTCCGGTGCCGGGGGCGTGGGAGCCGTCGTGGCCCTCGCCATCGGTCCGGCAATCCGGGAGCGATACAGTCCGGACGTCATTGTCTTCGGCGCCATGGTCGTCCAGGCCGCGGTCCTCGCGACCATGGCCCAAACCACGCGCATTCCCGTGGCACTCGCGGCGCTCGTCGCCGGGGGCATTGCCCTCCTTCTCTGGATCAGCTCCGTCATGACCGTCCTGCAGGCGGTCCTGCCCGCGTGGATTCGTGGCCGCGGCGTCGCCGTGTACCTCCTTGCCCTCCAAGGCACCTTCACCGTCGGCGCCATCTTCTGGGGCGGGCTCGCGGAACGCGTCGGCGTTCCCGCGACCCTCGTTGCGGCGGCAGCGGTGATGGCCATTGCCGCTCCCATGGTCTTCGCCATCCGACTCGCCGCCTACGTGGATGTGGACGCGCGACCCATGCCCTTCGTGGACCTGCCCACGGCCACGTCCGTCCATGACGAGGACGGTCCCATCCTCGTCACCGCGGAATGGCGCGTCCTCCCGGAACAACGGGCCGCCTTCCTCGCAGCCATGCGCCGTGTCCACCGCGGCCTGAAACGGAACGGTGCTATCCGGTTCCACCTGGTCGAGGACGTGAACGAACCCGGGCGCATCCTCGAATCGTTCACGATGGCCACGTGGGCCGAGTTCCAGCGCATTCCGGAGCGCACGACTGCCGCGGACAAGGCGGTCGAGGATGCGCTGCGTGCCGCGAGCGGCGGTGAGCTGGCTCCCCTTCGGGCGCACCGCACCCTGGACGTCCCGATGTCCTGACCTTGGGGATCCGGTGGACAAGGTGCGCATCCTGCGCCCACCCGCATGCGGGCGCGCCTCGAAGCTGCGGCGGACGACATCGGGAACGACGGCCACCCCCGCCACGCACGGAACCTTCGATCCCTCGTCGCGGCACCGAAATTCCCTGCATTCGATGCGGCCTCCGGCGGCGGGAACGACTCGACACGTTGATTCCGGACAATTCCCCTTCCAGCGGCCGTGACCCTTGTGGATGATGCCTTCCGTGGACTCGCCGGCCTTCTCGGCATCCCGGAACTCTGGATCCGCGCCGTCATCCTCGTGGGCCTCGGATTCCTTCTTGCGGGTCTTGCGAGTTGGATCCTGCGCCGCTTCGTGATGCCTCTCACCCGGCGGACCAACACGGCATGGGACGACTTCTTCGTCACGAGTATCCGCAAGCCCATCATGTACACGTTGATCTTCTTCGGCATCCTCCTTGGCACGCGGCTCGTGGTGGATGACCCGGCGTACGATCTCACGTTCGAGCGCACCATCACGACGGCGCTCCTCATCATCTGGGCGTTCGGCCTCGGCCAGTTCGTCGTCCTCTTCCTCGGCCGCATGATGGCGAAGGTGCAGGGGGCGGAAGCCGCCCCCACCGAGACCCCGGTCCTTGCGCGCATCACGAAGATCACGATCGGGGTCGTGATCGGGCTCACCCTGCTCACGGTGTGGGATCTGAACGTCACGCCTCTTCTCGCAAGCGCCGGCCTCGTGGGGATCGCCCTCGCGTTTGCGGCGCAGGACACCCTCGCGAACTTCTTTGCGGGCATTGCCATCTACATGGATCGGCCGTTCCGGTCCGGCGACTACGTGGTCCTTGATCCGGGGAGCGCGAGTGAACTCCGCGGCGAGGTGCGGGACATCGGCCTCCGGTCCACGCGCGTCCTCACGAGGGACGACGTCCTCGTCACCGTCCCGAACAACATCATCGCGAACGGGCGCGTCGTGAACGAGACCGGGAACGTGGACCGCTACCGCATCCGCGTCGCCGTGGGCGTCGCGTACGACTCGGATCTCGACCATGTGGAACGGACTCTCGTGGGCCTCGCGAAACAGCACGACAAGGTCCTTCCCGACCCCGAGCCGCGGGGCCGTGTCCGGGCCTTCGGGGACTCCAGCATCAACTGGGAGGTCCTCGCATGGATCCGGGACCCGCGCGACCGCGGTGTCGTCATCCACGACCTCTCGAAGAAGGTCCACAAGGCCTTCCGCGACGAAGGCATCAAGATCCCGTTCCCCCAGCGCGACGTCCACATCGATGGCCGGGTCGAACGCGGCTCCGGGGAATCGGGGGAATAGGGTGGCGGGCCCGGAAGGGCCGAGATGGGTTCGGCCCGGGCCGTCCCATTCAGGGTGGGCCCCGGGGAACGAGCACGGTCGACCGAACACCCTCCGCTGGCCAATGCGGGTGGGCTGAGAGTCCGAGGCGCGGCAAACGTGGCACCCATGCACAATATCACCGGCAGGGCGTCCCGGAGCCGGCAGGAACTGCCAACCCGGACAGCACCAGAACAAGCCGGCCGGAACATCGCCAAAAACCAGGCAGCCGGAACATCGCCAAAAACCAGGCAGCCGGAACATCGCCAAAAACCAGGCAACCGGAACATCGCCATAAACCAGCCAGCCGGAACATCGCCATAAACCAGGCAGCCGGAACAATCCCAGACTGCGGGGGGTGCGCGAGGGG
>JBFILE010000120.1:0-10110 GCA_041599855.1 Thermoplasmatota archaeon | reverse complement strand
TCCGACGTGGCCAACGCCACGTCCCGGTCCTCGGATCCGCTTCGCGGATCCTGCGGCGCCGACAGCCGCGCCGGGGGTGGGCTGGTGGGGGACCCAACTGTCTCACCCACCCCTTGCGGCCCGCGCCCAATCCCACGGGATGAGGATTCCCCCGGCCGCCAAAGCGATACCGCCATCGAAGGGCACGCGACCGGGACGCCCCTCGAGCCACCCGCCTCCTGCTTGCAGGAATATTCTTTACCCTGCGCCCGCCTCGCCGCCTCCGAGTCCCATGTCCTCCGACACCCTCGCGATCCTTGCCGGCGGCGGTCCGGCCCCCGGCATGAACGCGGTCATCAACGGCGTCACCCTGGCAGCCTTGCGGAAGGGATGGCGCGTCATCGGCATCCGCGACGGGTTCAAGGACCTCGTGAAGGGCGACGGGTCCCGCGGCCTCGACCTCACGACGGAAATCGTCGAAGGCCTTGAGGCGAAGGGCGGCGTGTTCCTCGGCACGAGCCGCACGAATCCGTCGAAGGAACCGAACGGATTGGAGAATGCGCTGAAGGCCCTCGAAGGCCTCGGCGTCACGAAGCTCGTGACGATCGGAGGCGACGACACGGCGACCAGTGCCCTCAAGATGAGCGAGGTCGCGAAGGGCCGCATCGCGGTTGCCCACGTGCCGAAGACCATCGACAACGACCTCGACCTTCCGCCCGGCGTTCCCACCTTCGGCTTCGAGACGGCGAAGGACGTGGGCGGCCGCCTCGTCCGGAACCTGCGCACGGACGCGATTGCCACGAGCCGCTGGTACGTGGCCATCCTCATGGGCCGATCCGCCGGCCACCTCGCCCTCCACTCCGGCCTCGCCGGGGGCGCGGACGTCATCCTGATCCCGGAGCATTACCCGGCGGAGAAGGTCCCGCTCGCGAAGCTCATCGAGCCCATTGTCGAGGGCGTCATGGCCCACAAGGCCGGACTCGCCGTCCTTGCGGAAGGACTCATCTTCAAACTCACCTCCGCGGAACTGGAGGAACTCGGCCCCATCGAGAAGGACGAGCACGGCAACCCGCGCGTCTCCGAAGTCCACTTCGGGGACCTTGTCGCGAAGGCGGTCATGCGCGCGTGCGAGAAACAGGGGAAGACCGCGAAACTCCTCGGCAAGGAGATCGGGTACGAACTCCGCTGCGCGGACCCCGTGGGATTCGACATCGTGTACGGGCGCACCCTCGGCTTCGCGGCCGTGGACCACCTCGCCTCGGGCGGAGGCCCCGCCATGATGAACGTGGGGAACGGGGCGATCGCGCCCATTCCGCTCACGGACCTCAAGGATCCGAAGACGGGGAAGGCGCGCGTGCGCATCGCGGATCCGTCGAGCCCGGAGGTTCGGGCGGCCTCGACGATCAGTCGCGGGCCATGATGGGATCGGTCGATCATCCGGTTTGAACGCAGCGGGTCCCCGCATCGGGCGTGGCGGGTTTGCCGCGTTGCGGCTGGCGGGTGCCGTCAGCACGCGCGCGCAATCGTGCAACCCCACCCCGCAAGCACGGGCAAACGGCTATCGCCTCGCCACCTCGTGACATTGTGTCACGCGCTGCGCGTGATCCGGGAGGATTGGACACAATGCCACGAACACGGGAGCCCATGCGCCGCCGCTCACGGGTCGCCGCAGGTCTCGCCCCAACTCTACTCTTTCTCCTCCTCGCGACCTTGGGTCCGGTCGCCTCCGCCGGCCATTGGACACTGTATCATTCCGGCCTCGATGGCAGCGTCGCGCGCACGACCGAGGACGATGGCGAAACCGTCCGCGCCACCGGGAATGCCCTGGATGGGCGCGGAAACCAGGTCACGCCTCCGGGCCATGGGATCGGAGACGGAGGCTTGTTCCTGGATACCCGCATCGGCGGCCGCCTCGGAGGGTCCCGCGTCTTGTCGTCCACGCAGGACACCGGGTTCGACGTGTTCGCAGACGCGTTCACGCAACCCGCCCTTGGCCGCGGGAACGTGATCCTTCCGGGTGAAGTCCGCGCAAGCACGTGGTACGGGTACTGGAACGATCTGGATCAGGATGGCGTGATCCGCGACATCCAGGACCAGGCCTGCGCCGGGGGCTGTCCGCTCGACGAATTCCGGTGGCGAGGCGCCGCCACGGACGAGAACATCGTCATGCGGCATTTCATGCTGCCTGCCACGACGCAGGGCGTCCTTGTGGGACCGAGCCGCGACGGATCCACGTTGAAGGCGTTCATGGAGGATCGCACGGACCCGTCGAACGCGGAGCAGGGCTGGATCATGCGCGGAAACCAGGTCCCCATGGCGCTTGACGGATCCTTGCTGGTCACGATCCAGAGCATCACGATTGCCGGCGCGAAACTCGCGCCCGGAACCTTCCACGAAATCGACCTCACCGACCCCGATGCGCTTACGGACGTGGACCGCTACCAAGCGTTGAGTGCCGAAGGCGAGGCCCTGTACACGACGAGCGCCCGCGGCGCAGTCCTCATCGCGGACGACGCCCGCGGCGGCGCGGTGCCGGACCTTGCGCCCGTGTTCGATGTGCTCGATGTCGCCATCACCCCGGTGGTTGTCGTCGAGAACATGGTGGGACAGGCGAAATCCGACCTTCTGATCCCGCCGGTCGCGCGGGAACCGAACCACGCCGAGGACGATTTCGAGGAACGCGCGCAATTCGGTGGGGTCGGCGACATCGCCGGAAGCGGCAATCATTACCCGGGATACGCGGCCGGTCAAGGCCGCCACTTCTTCCATGATGCGTATCCGACCGAGCGGCACTGCGTCGGGGCGTACGCTGCCGTACCGGGCACCGCCATCGAAACCCGCCAGACCTTCCAATGCCGGTACGAGACCGTGGATCCGCGGGGCGCCGAAGCCGGCCACTCGCGCGGCACGGGTTGGTGGCTCACATTCACCGGACTCGCGGCCCTTTGGGAGGACACGAATGGCGACGGGTACGTAGGCACCATGTGCGATCCCGCCGGGACGGAATGGGACGCCGCCACGAACACTTGCCGGAATGCTGCCTCGAAACCGCCGTACCGGGGCGGGGAATCCGTGGACGTCTGCATTGCGCTCCAGGGATCCGCGACCGCGGTCACGGTGACGCCGGTCGGTGCGGATTGGCCGTTGGCCGTGTTCGTGCCCGACCACGAGACCCCGTCCCGGGGCGTGTACGGGGATGGCGTCCGCGTCCTGCAGGGGCGTGAACCCGCCATCGTGCGCTGGGGCGACACGTGTCCGCTGACGAGCCGGGACGCCATCCTCTTTCCTGAGGGCGGAAGTACGGTGCCCTTGCGGGTGGAGAGCACGCTCGTGCTCGATGGATACCATGATCCGGAGATCGGCGTGGACGTGGGGGCCGAAGCGGTACGCGATGTGGACGTCATCATGCCGATGTTGTGATTGCCGGGTTGGAGGGCTCCGGATCCATGGGGTCCGGACGCGTGTACGGTATTCCGGGGGCGCCACCATGATTTCGGGGCAACCTGCGTATTCCGGGGATTCCACCATGATTCCGAGGGTAGCCGGCGCAATCCGGGAACGTTTCCATGATTCGCGGCAGCCGGCGTATTCCTTCCACTCCACTGATATTCCGGGGCATCCGGCGCATCCCGGGGCCTTCCACCCACGCTTGCATCCATCCTCCACAGGCCGCAAGACATTAAACTCCCATCCGCCGTCGCGGCCCCATGCACTGGGCGGACGTTCTCGCCAAGGAGCTTGAGGCACGGGGCAGCGTCCACGTCCTCGCCACCGCCATCACGCCTTCCGGCCCCATCCACGTGGGGAACATGCGTGAGGTCCTGACCACCGAAGCCGTGTTCCGCGCCGTGAAGGACCTCGGCCTTGATGCGGAACTCCTCTACATCGGGGACACGTACGACCCCCTCCGCAAGGTGTACCCGTTCCTCGATGAGAAGGTGTACAAGGAGCATGTCGGGAAGCCGCTGAGCGACATCCCGTGCCCGGGCGAGTGCCACGAGAACTATGCCGCCCACTTCCTGGAACCCTTCCTGAAGGACCTCGAGGACATGGGCGTCCAGCCGCGTGTGCTCCTCGCCCACGAGATGTACCGCGGCGGCATGTACGTGGACTCCGTCAAGCGCGCCCTCGACAAGACCGCGAAGATCAAGGACATCATCGAGAGCGTGAGTTCGCGGCAGCTCCCGCCGGACTGGCTCCCGTTCAACATCCAGTGCTCCGCGTGCGACCGGATCACGACGGCCATCCCGAGCCTGTACGAGTACCCGTACATCGAGTACAAGTGCAAGGCGTGCAGGCACGAGGACAAGAAGGACATCCGGGAGGCCGGAGGCGGCAAGCTCCCGTGGCGCGTGGATTGGCCTGCGCGCTGGAAGTTCCTCGATGTCACGTTCGAAGCCATGGGGAAGGATCACGCGGCGAGCGGCGGAAGCTGGGACACGGGCGTGGAGATCGTGGCCGGCGTGTACGACCGTGCGCCCCCCGTCCGCACCGTTTACGAGTTCGTTCAGGTGAAGGGTGTTGGCGCGATGCACTCCTCGACGGGGACCGCGGTCTCCGCGAGCGACATGCTCCGCATGACCCCGCCGGAGGTCCTGCGGTTCCTGTTCATGCGGTTCCAGCCGAACAAGCACATCGACTTCGACACGGGGAATTGGATCGTGGACCTCGTGAACGACTACGATCGCTTCGAGGAAGCGTACTTCACGGGCGGCGACGAGGTCCGGCAGGATGCGATGTTCAAGGAACTGGACCGCATCTATCAGCTCAGCCAGCCCAAGGTCGTCCCCACGGACGCGCCGCCGAAGATTCCCTTCAACCACCTCACGCTCCTTGCGCAACTCGCGCCGGACTGGGACGGTGTCAAGGAGCGACTGCAGCGGGCGGGCTTCCTGCCCGAAGCCCTTCCCGACCACCAGGAACGCCGCCTCGAACGCCGCGTCGAGCACGGCCGGTACTGGCTGGAGAAGTGGGCGCCCGAGGAGGTCAAGGTCACGGTGCAGGCGACGATTCCGGAGCACGTGAAGCCGATGATCGGCGAAGGCGAGCGCGCCTTCTTCAAGGCCCTTGGCGACGCCGCGGCCGACGCGCCGTGGCACGGCGACGACGTCCAGAATCTCGTGTTCGAGACCGCGAAGGCGAGCGGCATCGGCGGCGGCAAGGCATTCCGCGCCATCTACCGAGTCTTCCTCGACAAGGAACGCGGACCGCGGGCGGGGCCGTTCCTCGCGAGCCTCGACAAGGACTTCGTGATGCAGCGGCTGGCTGAAGCTTCGGAACTGTGATCGGGGGATCGGGGGCCGGCGCGTCGACCGGCTTCACGAGGGGGGGAGTCGGTCAACGTGGAATCGACGGCTTGCGCGGGATGCAGGGCGTCCAACCTCCGGCATCGGCCGAACCTTTGCCGCCAACCCATCGCGGCAAGGACCAACGCCAGGAACAACATCCTCCGAGGGGTCGCCTCCGGGGGGAGGCGGACGCGGGTGGCGGGGTGGGGTGCTACCGAGCCGCGCAACGCGCGGCGAGGTTTGGGATGGGCTGGGATTGGCGGGGAGCCAATTCTCTCACCCAATCCTCGCGATCCGCGCCACCGCGTTAACCTGACACTCCCGCGCCCCGATCCGCACGACCCCCTACCGTTGGCAACTCCCGCCCCGCCGCCGGCACGATCCCTTCAAGTAGCCACTCCCGGCCCCGCGACACACACGATCGCGTCGAGTTTGGCAGCCCCGCCGATCTCCCCCCAACCAACCTCGCGCGAACGCAGCCTGCACCACCCTCCCCGGCAAACGTTAAAGCGAACCCCTCCATCCGGAGGCCGTGGGCGACCAGTCGGCGGCATTCTTCGACTTCGACAAGACGCTGCTCCACGGCGACGCGGGCATCATCTTCGGCCGCAGCCTCATCGTCTCCTCGTTGAATGACGCGCGCCACGAACCGGATCCTGTCGAGCGTCGCCGCAAGTTCAAGGAACTCGGGGGCCGCCTCGGTCAGGCGCTTGCGGCGGAAGCCGTCCTCCGCGGCCTGTATTCCGCGAAGCTCCTCAAGCGCAGCCAACTCGTGCGCCGCGCCTACCGCGGCCTCGCCGGCCTGCCGGCCCGCGAGATGGAAGCGCGCATGCACGATGTCTTCCACGAGCTCGTCGCGCCCCGGCTGTACCCGGGCATGGCGGAGATCATGGAGAAGCACCGTCAGTTCGGTCATCGGCTCGCCATCATCACGACGGGCCCCAGCATCCTCATCCAGCATTGCCGGGAATACCTGGGCCACGACATCGACGTCATCGGCTGCGACCTCCTCGAAGAGGACGGCAAGTGGACGGGCGAAGTGGACGGCCCCCTGTACGGCGGCGACAAGCGCAACTCCGTCGAGGACTACGCGAACGCCCACGGCGTGGACCTCAAGACCAGTTACGCGTACACGGATCACTGGAGCGACGTGTTCTTCCTCGAAGCCGTCGGCCACCCCGTGGTCGTGAACCCCAAGTGGCGCCTTGAGCGCCTCGCCCGTGACCGCGGCTGGGGCATCCTGCAGGTGCGCCCGCCGCGGACCCTTGCGGACACGGTCGCGCGCATGGTGCATCCCGAGCGCAAGCATTGACGGCGAGTGGCGGGATGTTACGGCGCAGCTGGGCCGCGAGCGGATGGCGGCACGCGCGCTGCGCTTCCGGTGCGGCCCCTCCGCCCTGTCCGCTCCCATGCCCGCCGCATCCGGCAGCCCGCATCCGGCACTCTTCCCGGAAACCTTAACCTCTGAGGCGCCGGCGCGACCCTCGCATGTCGCCAACTGCCGCGCACCTCCTCGACTCGCGCACGGCACCGTCGCCGCGGGCGTGGATGATTCCGCTCGGGTTCCTCGTTGCGTTCACCTTGTCCTTCGCCGTGAATTACGCCGTCCCTTGGCTCTCCTACGGGAAAGGCACGGCCGGGAGCGAATGGGTGTGGGCGCACGAGATGCGCGGAGCCCTCGATGTCCTCGGGCTCATGAAGACGCCGAATCCCGGGAACTACGTCCTCGCAGGGCTCGTCGTGGGAATCGTCATCTCCGGCATCATCCTCGGGACCGTCCTCCTCGTGCCGCCGCGGGTGATCACGCGCGCCCGGCTTGCCGGAGCCCTGAGCCTCCTTGCGATTCCCCTGTACCTTGCCATGGTCGGCGGCGGCATCGGGAACGGTGTCGCCCTCGACATCGCAAGCCGCGGGCAGACGGAGTGGGCGCTGTCCATCGCCGGCATCAGCATCATCTTCCTGTGTCTCCTCGGAACCATCCTGCTCATGCTGCGGCTTCTCAGGGACCTTCCCCGGCGGGGACCGGTGCAGGTCGTGGGGGGCAGCCTCATCGCGGCGGCCCTCTACCACGGCATCCCGTGGTACACCATTGTTCCGGCGAACGATTCCACGGCGATCAACACGTTCGCCGCGACCCTGCGCCCCGCCCTCGACCAGTCGTCCGGAACAAACTACCTCGCGCTGGTGTCCACGGCCATCCTCGTGGCCCTCATCGCCGGCGTCGTCTGGAGCCTCGTCGTCGCCTTCGTTCCCGAGCACGAGAAGGCCGCCCACCTGATCGATGCCGCATTCGCGCTCGTGCTCGTGATTCCGCTCATGCTCGCGCTCCCCGGCATCGGGTATCCGCTGGGCGATGGGATCGCAAGCATGTCGAGCACGACCCCGGGATTCCGGGCGAGTGTGAACGGCTTCGTGTTCCTTGCCATCGCAACCTTCGCCGCCGTCTTCATCCTGCAGACCGTGAATGAAAGCGCCCGCCGCCTGGAGGCGATCGCGTGAACCGCCGCCAACTCGCGACCGCAACCTTCGTGATCGGGATCACCGGACTCCTCAGCCTCTACGCGCTTCCGTGGGTGGCCATCTCGATCGACGATTCCACGAACCCGGATCGGTCGGGAACCACGTTCGAATCGTACGCGGTCCTGATGGCGCGTGCGGATCGGCCGGGCACAAGCCCGGAACAGACCGAGGTCGCGAATTCCCTTGGCTTCATCTTCCACGGGTTCCTCTGGGGCAGCATCCTCGCCGCCGTGGCCGTTGCCGGGTATGCGATCCGCCCCGTCCATCGCGGGGCGGGCGACGCGTTCGCTGCCGCCGGCACGTTCGCCGTGTTCACCGGAATCTTCCTGATCCTCGGCCACGTGTTCTTCCTCGTTGACGTGAGCGACCTCAACCGCATGTTCGCGGCGGCCTCGACAGACTCGTTCCGTGCGAGCGCATGGTGGGGGGTCAACTACCTCACGCCCGTTCTCGCGGTCGCGTTCATGGCGGTGAGCACCATCCATGCGGCACGCACCATCCCCGAAGTGATCTCGGGTCTCCCGGGCGAGCGGCCGGTCCCCGTGGACAACGGGCGACCGCGGGGTCCGTCCGGTGCCGGCGCCCAGGTGCGACCCCCGCCGCCTCCGCGAAACCGCGCTCCCGCACCCTCCGGCGATCCCTCCCCTTCCCCCGGAGCCCCCCCGCCCAGTGGAATGGGACGCGACCCCTCGAGCGGCGTGAGCACCCGCCCTCATCCCGGCGACAGCGGCAAGCCATCCGGAATGGGTGCCGCAGGAGCCGTTCATCACCGGTTGCCGTCGGCGAGAACCGAGGTGTCCACCAGTCGGTCATTCGGCGCGGAGCGAAGCGTCGAACACAGCCAGGTGACCACCGAGACGCCGCGTCAGGTTCCACGGGACCACGCGCCGCCGCGCTCGGTCTCGACACGCTCCCCGCAGGTCGCCATGGCCATCCTCGCGCAGGCCCGCGTGCACGCGGACGTGATCGGCGCCCGCGCCCATGAGGACGGGAATCCGGAGTGGGTGTCGTGGGTGGAGCGGACGCACCAGGAACTCGATGCGATGGAGACCAGCCTCCACGCGGGCCGGGTGAATGTGGACCACCTCATCCAGGAAGTGGAGGACAGCATCATCCGGGTCGAATACGCGTGAGGTCAGGCAACCATAAAGGGCAGAGTTAATAACGCGCGTGGCGTCCCCGGCGACGTGGCGCCCGAGGAAACCCTCAAGGAATCGGCGCGGGAGTCCGAGGACTTCCCGCCGCCGACGACCCGTGACTACGTGGCCGTCGGCATCATGGCCTTGTTCTTCGTGGTCTCCATCCTCCTCGCCCTGTTCGTGGCTCCCACGTACAAGGCGCAGGACGTGAAGGTCGTCGAGGATCCGCAGAGCCTCACGAGTCCGTTCTTCTACCTCGGAAGCGTGCTCCTCTTCACATTCATCATCCTGATGATCGCGAAGTACGGCGCGAAATGGATGATCCGCGTCCTCGTCCTTGGCGCCGTGCTCGTGAGCGTCGCCTACGTCATCTATCCGTTCCTTGTGGAAGGCTTCGGCATCGACACGGCGTGGCTCATCGGGATGGGGATCGGCGCGGTGGTCGTGACCGCACTCTACCTTTACCCGGAGTGGTACATCGTGGACGGCACCGGAATCCTCGTGAGTGCCGGGATCGCCGCCATCTTCGGCGTGAGCTTCGACCTCCTGCCGGTCCTCGCGCTCCTCCTCATCTTCGCCATCTACGACGCCATCGCCGTGTATCGGACCAAGCACATGCTGGACCTCGCGGACAGCGTGCTCGAACTGCGGCTGCCCATCATGTTCGTCGTGCCCAAGCACGCGAAGTACAGTTTCCTCAAGGAAACCCGGAAGATCCGCAAGGACAAGGACGGAACTCCAACGGATGCCGATGGCAACGAACTGCCGCCGGAGGCCCGCGATGCCATGTTCATGGGCCTCGGGGATGCCGTCATCCCGGGCGTTCTCGCAGTCGCGAGCCTGATCTTCCTCGCGGACGACATCCCGACTGCCGCGAGCGTCCTCGGCCTGTCACCGAACTGGTTCGTGGCCCTTGCGACCCTTGCCGGAAGCCTCGCCGGATTCTTCGCCCTCATGTGGTTCGTGCTCAAGGGGAACGCGCAGGCCGGCCTCCCCCTCCTCAACGGGGGGGCCATCCTCGGATTCCTCGTGTCGGTGCTGCCCCTGTACGGATTGGGCCCGATCGTGGCGCCCCTCTGCGGATGGCTGCCCGGGCTCGCGGGCTGCTGATACCTCGCGACCTGTCCATCGCGAGATCGTCCGCCCAGGGATCGCTTCCGGGGGGGGGATGCGGCAGCGGGCGG
>JBFILE010000119.1:0-10203 GCA_041599855.1 Thermoplasmatota archaeon | reverse complement strand
GTTGCGGCGGGTACCGGCCGGACCACAGGAGGCGCAGCGACCGAGGTGACGAAGGCGGCGCTCCCCGGCTCCGACTACACGCTCCCCGTTTCCTGGGGCCCCGCGAACCCGGTGGCCGGACAACCCGTGCGCTTCGACGTGGCCGGCATCCACTGGAACGAGTACGATGCCAAGAACGACGCGGCCCTCGCGGACGGCCTTCGCGCGAACACGCAGCAGAACGCGAACGGCCAATCGGTCATCTCCCACGTGACGTACATCGTGGAGGTCGTGGATGCGACCGGGAACCGCGTGTTTCACGCGGACGGGTTCCACAGCCACTTCGACGGAAAGGTCGGGTTCCGGTTTGCGTTCCCTGCAGCCGGTGACTACGTGGTGAAGATCCGGCCCGAACCCACCATGCCCGGCATGCGGACGCAGAAGGCCTTCACACCAACGACGTTCGAAGTGCCCGTCACGGTGGCCGCCGACCACCCCGCGCCCCTGAAGGTTGCCCTCACCCTCCCGACGGCGGCTCTCCCCGGCAAGGCGGCATCGTTCGCGTTCTCGCCGGAAACCGTGGAAGGCGCGAAGATCACCCACACCGACACGCGGGTCGCCATCACCGGCACGGACTTCCTCTTCATCGTGGAGAAGGTCCACAGCCACACCGGCGAATTCGCCTTCGATGCCGCGCTCCCCGCGGGCACGTACACCCTGACCGGCCTCAACACGTTCACGGGCGACACGCCCGAAGCCGACCGCTTCGCGCCCACCCTGTTCTCGGGCGCCTTCGTCGTCGCGGCGAAGGATTCGGTGGACAACAGGCATGAAGGAACGATGGCGGACCAGACGGGCGACATGTCTGGCTCGGACGGCATGGCTGCCTCCGACAACGACCTGGCCGCGGGCGGCAACAACGCGCCCGGCCCCGGTGCCGTCGCCCTTATCGTGCTCGCTGGCGCCGCCGCCCTCTTCCTCGCGCGCCGCGGAGGCCGCTCGTGATGCCGCGACAGCACGCCGGTTTCGCGCTTGCCGTCGCAACCGCGGTCGTCCTTGCCGGATGCCTCGGGGGGTCCACGCCGGAAACCGGGCCATCCGGCGGTGCGGCTGCCGACGACGATGGCATGGGCGATGCGGATCCGTCCGCCCATGCGGTCGGTGGCCCGGGTGAAGTGGTGGACATCGGGATGACGGACACCCTGAAGTTCGCCCCCGGAGACATCGTGGTGAAGAAGGGCTCCGTGGTGCGCTGGACCAACACCGGCGCATCCCAGAGCCATGACGTCACCCACGATGCCGAACCGCCCGCGTTCAAGTCGTACGGGGAAAGCTGGGAAGCCGGCAACCTCGCACCGGGGGACACGTACGAATTCACCTTCGATACCCCCGGGACGTTCGCCTACTTCTGCAAATGGCACGGAAAGGGCGCCATGAGCGGCTCCCTGACCGTGGTCGGGTAGAGCGCGCCGCATCGGAAGGGCACCGGCCGGGTCTCGACCCGGCCCTGCGCCCGCCGTTGCCGCTGCCTCCGCAGTTGTTGACTCTTGTTCCTACGCAGGTGGTCTCCCCTCGCCTGCCAATTCATCCCCACGGCAGGTGGTGGGCAACGCATTCCGCAAGGGCCTTGCACGTGGGCCCCGTCCCCTTGATCATGCCGCCTTCGATCCGGATCGCCCACCTCTCCGACATCCACTACACACACGGGTCCGTATGGGAACCCGAGAGCTGGGCGGCAGGCGTGGCCGCCGTGAACCGGGAGGGTGCCGATGCGGTCCTGATGACGGGTGATTTCACGGACTGGGGACTCCGCAGCGAATGGGAAGGGATCATCCCGCGCCTTGACGAAGTCCACGCGCCGCGGATCACGTGCCTCGGCAACCACGACGCGCGCCGCGAAGGGTGGCGGATCTACGAGGAACTCATGGGCCGCCCAAGGTATTACCGGGAAACCATCGGCGGCGTCGACTTCCTCGTCCTCGACTCTTCGCAACCGGACCTGGACGACGGACAGGTGGGCCGCGAACAGCGGGAATGGCTGAGCGATCGCCTCGCCGAATCCGCTTTCCCCGTGGTCGTTCTCCATCACCACCTCGTCCCGATCCCCAACACGGGTCGCGAGATGAACATCCTCCGGGATGCGGGCGGAGTCCTCAAGGTCATCGATGACCATCACGTGCCCCTCGTGGTCGGTGGCCATCGCCACATGCCGTGGGCGTGGCGGGTGAACGAAACGCTGATCGCCCACGCAGGGACGTTCAGCTCGAACAAGCGGCAGATGCCGCCTTCCTACAACATGATCACCATCGAGGGCGACTGCGTGCGCGTCGAACTCGTGAAGTTCCTGACGGGCGAGCGGAGTCTCGTGGCCGAGAACGAGGTGCCGTCGCGGTGGGGTGGCACGGGGAAGGACCGGGTGGAGCAGGTGCGGGAGGCTGGCTTGGAGTAGGCTCGGCCCGTTGGCGTGCCCGGCAGTCGGTTGCGTGTTCCCCAGCCCTTCGGTCCCGTGTTGGTGGAGCGGTGGAAGCAAGCCGGTGCCGCCGTCCTCGCGCGTCGTGTCGCCGTCGGTCGCGCGTCTGTGGATGGGTGGGCGCGAGCCGTGGCGCGGTCGGTGGGGCGTCCGTGGATTGGTTTCGCGCGAGCCGTGGCGCGGTCGGCCGCGTGCCGTGGATGGGTCGCCGGCTGAATCGACCCGTCGGTCGGTCGGTCGGTCGGTCGGTCGAACGTCCCCGCGCAGGGGGCAGGCCCAAACTACACGCAGCTCGACGAAACCAGCCCCGACGAACGTCCCCGCGCAGGGGGCAGGCCCGCCCCCGTGTCCTTTCCGCATACCCTACCATCCGAACGTCCCCGCGCAGGGGGCAGGACCCCGTACAACCCGCTGCAACCGTAGGGCAACGTTTACGCCCACCGCGCATTCCCGGCCCCTGTGCGGCCACCCATCGACCACCCCCTCATCCTGTTCGACGGGCACTGCGGGCTGTGTCACCGGAGCGTCCGCTTCGTCCTTCACCGGGACCGCGCGGACGCGTTCCGCTTTGCTCAACTTAAAGGCCGCGCCGCCCAGGCACTTCTCGCTGAGGCACCATCCACCATCCGCGGCATGGATTCGGTGATCCTCGTGGACGAGGTTGGAGGATTCCACGTCCGGTCCGACGCGGCACGACAGGTCCTCGCGCGGCTCGGCCCCGGATGGAGATTCCTCGGATGGCTCCTCGGGGCGGTGCCGCGGCGCGCGCGGGACACCGTCTACGACGCGGTGGCAAGGCGTCGCCGGCGCTGGTTCGAACAGTACGAGGTCTGCCCGTTGCCGGCCGACCGGGACCGGCATCGGTTCCTTGATTGACGTCGCCCGCGCCGAAACTGCGCAACACTAATCCCGGGAGTGCCGATTCCGCACCCATGCTGCGGTCCCCATCCCGGCCTTCGCACGTCCGTGTCGCCCGATCCCTCATCACTTGGGCGCTTGCCATCATCCTGGCCCCCGGGGCCTTCGTCCCGTCGGTCGACGCGCAGAGTGACCCTGAACCCGCGAGCGCGTCCGGCGGGGATGCACTCTGCATCATCGTGATTGCCCCCACGGAGGACTTCCGGCGGGTGACGGTGACGGTGGACCTCGTGCTCAGCGATCAGGACAAGGCGAACTACACGGCGGACGTCGACGCGGACGAGGATGGTACAATCACCGCTGCCGAGGTGGCCGCCTACGAATCCGCCCACGCGGAAGCACGCCCCGCCGGGGATGGCGTCCGCACGCTGGTCATGGACGCGTTGGAACCCACTTCGGCGCGCCTGTGGTTCGACCTCATCGGCTTCGAGGGGGCCGCGGATCCGTCCCGAGAACTCAAGGTTGCGGAGATGCGCGAGTACTGGTTCAATGAGACTCGCCGGGGGGATGTCCATCGCATCGAAGGAGGCGCCGATTCCGATTACGTGCGCCCGGTCGCAGTCATCGAGACGGTGGTGATTCCGGCTCCCGCGGGCTGGTTGGTCACGAGCGTGAACGATACCGTCGTCATGAAGGAATCCGTCACGATCCAGGGGTTCGACACGGTAGGGTACTTCGACATCCGGTATGCGCGCAAGGATTCGAGCACCGGGCCGAGTGGTGAGCCCCAGCCGATTCCGGCGGTTCCGATGCCGCTCGCTGCCGCCGCGCTGGTGGCCGTGGCGGTGGCATTCGCGGGGTCCCGCAGGACGCGCGTGTGACAGCGGCGAAGGCAGCGGCCGGACCCGGTGGACCAGCGGCACGGGCCGGACCACGCGGTCCCGCGCCGAACATGCGAACCACGCGGGGCCTGCAGCGCCGGCGCTGAACGCAGAGGATGCGGCGCATGCGGGGCAGGTGGAACGCGCGGCGGATGCGGCGTACGTGGAACCCGCGGCTTGCGCGCGGAACCGGCGCGACCGATGCCCAAGAACTCGCGGCGCGTGCCGTGGTTGCGGTGGGTGCGGATGGCGCGCCCTGCATCCTCCGGGCTGATGGCGCAACCCGCCGTCCAGCATGATCCGTCGTGACTGATACGCGGCGCCGGCCTGGGATCATTCAACAACGACGGGATCGCCGGCCGCGATCTGCCCTTCCTCGATCACCCGGAACATGAGGCCACTTGCCCCCCAGACCGGGCTCGTCACATCCCCGTGCTGCACGCGTGAATCGAAGATGCGGGCGCCGATGGGGCCGCCGTACACGTCGATGGCGGAGCACGGCACTCGTTGCTTGACGACTTCGAGAAGCGCTTCGCCGATGCGCACGCGGGTGCCGGGAGCGAGGTCGGTGAAGATCACGCCGCGCGTGGTCACGTTCTCCCCGAGGGCACCCGGGTACACGCGGAACCCTTCCCCGCACAGCCGGTCAAGGACGCGTTGGTCGATGAGGAGGAGCGCGGCATCGGGGCCGCCGTGGATGTCGGGGTTCCGTGTCCGATCGCCGATGACGCCGTGCCGGCGCACGTCGATGGTGCCCACGGTGGTCTTCGGGACGCCGCCGTCGGGGGCCACGTGGACATGGGTTACGATGGACGTCATCGTGGATGCCTCCACCGCAGGGTCGCACGTACCCGGGCAGAACCGTTCACGGCGGGGCCAATGCGGCGTCCTCACTTCAGTCGTTCGTTCCTTCCGAGGAGCCCATCCACCCACGTGCTTTGGCTCACTGCGCAGCGGCCCCATTCGCGGCAAGCCGTCCGTTCGAAGGCATGCGGCAGGCACGGGTGGACGTCCTCCGGGACGGTGAATCGGCCGGGTGCGACCTTGACGATGAATCCCATCTGTTCGAGGCGGATGAGCACCCAGCGCACCTGGGCGATGGCGACGCCGGTGGCCCGGGCGACGTCGACGGCGCGCGAAGCGGCCGTCGCGTGGACGGCCCGGAGGACGCGGGTCGTTGCTGCGTGATCAAGGGTGGATTCGGCGATGCGAAGGAACGGGCAACTGGGGTGGCCCTTCGGATAATGGCGGCGTTCGCGGCCGGTGACGACACTCGAGACCCGACCTCTCCGTTCGAGGCGGCGCAGATGGTACGCCGCGGTCGAGTGGTCCACCGACAAGGTGCGGGCCACGGTCTGCGTGCAGGTGCCGGGTTGATCCCGAACGGTCCGCAGGACACGGGCGACGACAGTGGTTTCCGGTTCCATGGGGACGCCCGGGCTTCATGGGCGGGGATGCGGTTTCGCCCACCGATGCCAACAGGCCCCCGAGTGGCGGCCGGGGTCCGGGGCGGCGGATCATGCTGGTCGGACCCGGTGCGCCATGTGCGTGGGAATCCGGTACATGTCACCGTGGTGACACCCATCGGCTAGGGGTTCCGGAGAACGGTTAAGTACGGCTCCCGGACACGGAAGCGACCTCGCGGAGTGAGCGACCGCGGGAACAGGAATCATCGGAGGCAGGCCGATGTGGAACACCAACACCATTCACCAGCGGAAGCCAGAACACGCGAACGACCCCGGACCTTTGTCGGCGCGAAGCGGGAATGATCGGGCGCCCCCATTGCGCCCGGGTCGATTCCTCTTCATGGCATTCGGCCTCGGAATCCTCCTCGCCGGCGCAGGGAGCGCGATGGCCGCGGGCGGGCCGGCGATCGCACCGTCCGGGACCTGGCTGCCGACCCCTCCGTGGGGCGGCACCCTGTTCATCACATCGGCGGCGCTCGCGCCCCCGGGCCTCATCCTCTACCGCCGCATCGAGCGGGCAGCAGTCCTTGAGCGTCATACGCGCAGGATGTTCTATGACGCCGTCCGCGAGAACCCGGGACTGACGATCGGGGAGATCGGTCAACGGCTTTCGATCTCGTACAAGACCGGTGCCCATCATGCGCGCGTCCTCGTGGATTGCGGTCTCCTTGACCTGCGGCGGGACGGCCGGTTCCTTCGCGCGTACGCAACCGGCGAAGTGACCCGCGCCGAGCGTCGGGTCCTCGAAGGCGCAGCCGGGGAGATCTCGCGGCGCGTGTTCGCGCTCCTTGCGCGGGACCCCACGATCTCGCCGCGCGCCGTGGCGGAACGCATCGGCGCCAATCGCAGCACCGTGTACTGGCACGTGCGGCAACTCGAAGGAAAAGGCCTCGTCGGAAAGGATGACAACGGGGACTGGTCTGTCGGCGATGAGGAACGGGACGTTGTCACGCGACTGGAGGAACGATTGAACCGATGAGATGTGTGCGGCCGGGATGCCCGGATCCCCCGGCTCCCGTGCGGCCGGAAGCCGCGGGTCGAGCGACGGCCAAGGAACACCGTCAAGGATCGGCCGGCAACGGGGGCTCAACGGAGGTGGCAGGCAGCGTCGTGCGGGCGCTTCAGAACCGGGCGACGACGACGCGACCACCGGGTTCCACGTTGCCCGTTGCGACGGGGGACGCGAGGTGCACATCGCCGGCGACCTCGACGTCGCCGACCTCTGCGCCCGCGCACACGTGGGCGTTCCCGGCACCGCGGACCGCGCCCTTGACCCGGGCATCGCGCTGCACGACGGTGTAGCCGCCCGCATCCATGTTCCCCGCAATGACGACGCGGGCGCCCACGATGAGGTCGTGCCCGGCGCGGACGTTGCCAAAGATCACGGCAGCCTTCCCGATCTCCACGTGGCCTTCCGCGTGGATGCTGCCCATGATGCGGGCGCCGGCGCCCACGACGACATCACCGGGCGCAAAGAGGCCTTTGGGGATCGTGACGCCCGCCGGGATCACGTGGGCATCCCCGATTTTCCGGATCGGGAGATCCGCGTCGCTCACCGGGGCGGCGCGTGCGCTCCCGGGGGCGCGCGTGGTCATGGTCGACGGGAGGCGGGGCAGGGATTTAGGGGTGGCGGTTTGGATCGTGCGCCTCACGAGGCGCCCCGGCTCCGGTGCAAGGGGTTCGTAAGGGAGTCGTGGCCCCTCATCACCTCCCCCCAATCCCTCCTCCGTTTTTCCCCCCCTTCATTTTCCCCCCCGGGCTCGTGGGCCAGGCGCACGTCCCGCGACCCGGACCCTGGCCTTCCCAGCCCCCCCTGTATTACAGGCGGTCCCCCATGCCCGGCGCGTGCAGGAGTCCGATGACGCCTCGGCGCCGACGCCGCGGATTGCGCGCGTATCCGTCGTGGTGAAGGGAGAGGAGCCATCCCTGTCGGATGCCGCCAGCGTCCTTGCCGCGCTCACCCGGAAGAACGTGGAGCACCGCCGATGCGCATCGCCGAAGGAGGCGGATGGGGACCTCATCATCCTGGTCGGGGACACCGCGTTCGTCCTGGGGGCCGTCAAGGACCTTCCGAAAGGCGTTCCTGTTCTTGGTGTCGGTTCCACGGGGTTCGGCGTCTTCACGGAGGTGACGGCCGAACGGTTCCCGGAGGCGCTGCGGCGGATCCTGAGTGGCGACTTCTGGGTGGAGTCGCTGGACCGTGTGGATTGCCTGGTTGGCGGGGACCTCCGCGCGACGGCGCTCAACGAAGCCGCGCTCGTGGCGTCCACGAGTGCCCAACTCGTGCGCTATTCCCTGTGGGTGGGGGAGGAATTGCTGTGGCGGGACCGCGGCGACGGAGCCATCATCGCAACACCCACGGGCTCGACCGCGTACGCGCTGAACGCAGGCGGGCCGATCCTCCTTGCGGAAACCCAGGTGTTCGCGGTCGTCCCCATCTGTTCCAGCGAAGGCAACACGCCCGTCGTCATGAGCCAACGGGTGCC
This sequence comes from Thermoplasmatota archaeon, assembly GCA_041599855.1. Lineage (GTDB taxonomy): Archaea > Thermoplasmatota > SW-10-69-26 > JACQPN01 > JAJPHT01 > JBFILE01. The sequence continues at coordinate 2,063 of JBFILE010000119.1, read as the reverse complement.
GGCAACGGTGACGGACCTTTATGCGGCCGGCGGCGTGGATCTCGTCGTGGATGGCCGTGACCGGTTCCGCATCGGTCGCGGGGAGGAGGTGCGGTTCGTGCGAAGTGACGATCCGGCCCGCTTCATCCGGTTCGGCACAAGGCGTTACGCGCAGATCCTCGGGAAGCTCAAGATGGAGCGGGAACTTGCGCCCGACCTCGGTGAGGCGCCCCCGAGCGCGAAGTTCGTGTACAAGCTCCTGGAATTCGAGCGCACCCTCACCCAGCAGGAGATCATCCGCGAAAGCGGGTTGTCCGCGCGCACCGTGCGCAACGCCGTCTCGTACCTCCTGAAGGAATCCCTCATCGAGCGCGAACCGAACCTGCGGGATGCGCGGCAGGACGTGTACCGGACGGCGCGGCGGTGAGGGGCCGACGCTGGCGGTGCCCCATCCGGGCATGGCTGATGACGAACCCCGGATTGGCGCCCCCATGTCATGCGCGTGCGCCAAGAAGCGTCGCATCCTTCTGCAGGCCCGGTACGGTCGCGCCAGCATCCCTCGACCCTGGATGTGTGGACATCCGGCAACCGGTGGGCACCGGCATCTTCCCGGGCGATGAGCGAAACGCCCGCGTGATGGAGCCCCCTCCAGATCTGAACATGGAATTACTTATGAAACATGACGCATATTCCTGGCCGGAGGCTCCTCCCTGACGGTTCGTACGCCCATCCTGCTTGCCATGATCGTTCCCCTCATCCTCACCGGCATCCCGCCCGGTGCTGGTGATGGTGCGGATTCGATCACGATCCCTCCGCTCCGTCATGGCGACCTGTACGAAATCCACGAGTTGGATCCCGAAACAGGAGCAGTGACTTCCGTTTCCATCGCGTCAAGGCTCCATGGCCCCACCGCGTTGTTCGACCCGTTCGGGCAATGGCGGCAGGTCATGCATCTTGTGCGGGAGCCCGCAGAAGTCGTGGGGGCGTCTTCCCAATCCTGGGATGGCCGAATCTACGACGTGGACACCGCTGAGATCATGGCGAAATTTTCATCGTCGCAAATGGAAGACGGACCCTATTCCACCCAATTCCAGGACCCGTTCACGGTTCTTGCGCTATCCGGCCGCACGGTGAGACCGGGGGACTCGTTCGACGTGCCCCATCCAGCGCAGAACGGCCTCCCCGGCGGACCGTTTGCCGTCACCGCAATCGGTTGGGACGTGATCGAGGGCGAACCCGCGTTCCGGATCGATTCCGAGAACCGGGTCATGTGGTTCCGCGAAACCTCTCCTCTTCCCGTGTACTCGATCTTCAAAGGAATCGTCCATTCACGATTCGTGATCGTGGAAGAGGGTCACGGTCCACCCCTGCGACCCGATGGCTATGTTGCGCCCGTGGGCCGGAGCACGGACCTGGAGGCGCCGAGGGCGCCATTGACGCGATTCGGCCCGGACGAGGCCTTCCTCATTGACTTCTCCTTCCAAACCGCGCGGGACCTTGCCCTTGACCACCCGACCTTCCGCGCGTGGGACGCCCTCAACCGCGGAGCCCTCTACCATGCAGAGGGGGGCATCACAAGCGGCGTGGGACAATGGACCCTCCAGTTCCGGACCGGCCGCGCCACCGGTGGCGCCTTGGACGTCGAGGTCGTGGGGACCAATATCACCGGTCCCGTTGCGGTAGCCGCAGTCACGTACAGCCCGTTCGCTCCGCGAATGTCCATGCTTGTACCGGAGCGGGATGTCGCCTGTGGGGCACAGGCCGCACGGCACCTGGAGAATCTCGGAGCCCCCATGGACGGCGACCGCTCATTCGCATATTGGTTGCCGCATGGGGACATTGTGAAATGCACGGCGAGCGCCGGGACGTACAGTGTGGTCATCGACGGGGTGACAGGCGTGCGCCGCACATGGTCAACCTGAGCTGACCCACGTGAACCAAGACCGCCGGCATGCACCGTCGAGTGGTCCGGTCGCTCGATGGTTCGTCACTGGGCGGCGTGGGCGTGCAGGATGCGTCCCGCCCGCCCCCCGCTCGCCTGCCCCCGCGGATGCCAACTTAACGGGATTTCGCGACACGCGAGG
>JBFILE010000118.1:0-10254 GCA_041599855.1 Thermoplasmatota archaeon | reverse complement strand
TGTCCTCGACGGCTTCGCCGTCTGCGGAGGTCAGAGCCCCCTTTCGGCGCGGCGAAGCCGTCGCCGCGCTTGCAGAGGGCGAAGAGCACCCTTCGGCGCGGCGAAGCCGTCGCCCCGTTTTCGATCGCCAGCCAAACTCAAACGGGGGCGGCCCGGAGGGGGCGGAGCCCCCTTCGGCGCGGCGAAGCCGCGATGGAATTCCCCCTTTTTCCATCCGGCGATTGCACGAAAAGGGCCGAAGGCCCACGATAAGCAAGAGTCGGTGGAAAAAGGGGGTGGGCCGCCGGGGTTCACCCGGCGGCCAGGCGGGGGCCCGCCGTTACGAAAAACGGACGAGCCGGGGTGGGGTGGGAATGCCCCGGGCCCGATAGCGGTAGTTGATTGGAGGCGCCCAGTGTGCCTCCATGTGCATCCGCCGGCGTTGTGCGACGCCGGGGGGGTTTTTGCCCCCGTCCCATGCCCCAGAATCACTTGCCCCTATATGATGATTTCGTGATTCTACGAAACCATGAGCCCATGAAGACGTGGAAACATGAGCACAAGATTGCGTGACACAATGATTCCACAAAAACTCGAAACCCTTATTCCCGGCAACCAGTTCCATCGGAAACATGGGTCGCCGCATCGTTCCGCTGGCCGAGGATCCGGAGGGGCTCCACGAGCTCGTCCGTGTCCTCGCAGCCAGCGTGAACGTGCGCATCGTGGGAGCCCTCGCCCGCGCCCGCCGCGACAACCCGATTGACGGCTGGATGTTCCTCAGTGAAATCGCAGAAGCCGTCGGGGAGAAGCCGGGGACCGTCGGAATCGCCGTCCAGAAGCTGCTCCCGATCCTGGTCGAAGAGCGGCGTGACAAAGGTCGACGATACTTCAGGAGCCGCGTCACCGCGCTCGCCCTCGTGATGGATGACGCATAGGTGGCTGCTGCTGCTGATGTCGTTTCAACGAATCCTCCATGCTCTTTATAACCCGATCCGGGCTCGTTGAGGGTGGCGGCAACCCTTTCAACGGGGGCGCCTCCCGAACAGGGGTCGCACGACACCTTACGTCTCCCGACCTCTCGTACCGCTCGACGGAGACCTCCCGCTGGCGTCGCTCGCCCGGCTTGAACCGGTGCGCGTGCTGTCACCTCTCTTTCGCGGCCCCTGTTCGCCTCTCGCTCCCATCCGCGCTGATTCGTCAGTCGCGGGATTCCTGTCCGCCCAGCCCGACGCGGCCCGTGGTGAGCCGCCGGATGCGATCCAGACCGATGCGGCGCGGGCCCAGCCGCGGCAGGACCCCGTCGAGGAACCGCAGGAACGCGCGCGGGCGCTCATACTGGATGGCGTGGCCGCAGCGCCGGATGATCGTCAATCGACTGTCCGGGATCCACTTGTGGAGGAGGCTGCCGATGGCCGGCGGCGCGAGTCCGTCCTGATCGCCCCACAGGATCTCCGTGGGGATCCGGATGTCCCGGATCTCGGTTTCGCTGAGGAACCCCTCGGCGGACGGATGCTCAAGAAATCCGCGGACCGGGGGTGCCCGGAAGAGCCGCGCCACCTCGTGCTGGGCGACGCGGAGGACGAGCGGAACCCGGAAACAGCTCATCCGCCACAGGAGGTCGACGTCGCGGGCGTCCGCGATGTCGAGGAGTTTCGCACGCTCCCACATCTCATCGTACTCGATGCCGGGGCTTGCGACGAGCACGAGCTTCGCAACGGCGGACGACGTGCCGGCGACGCGTGCCGCGACCCAGCCGCCCATGGACTGCCCGACGAGGGTCACCTGCTGACCGCGCAGGACCTGGTCGAGGAATGCGCGCACGAACGCGGCCTGGACGTCGATGGTGGCGAAGCCGGCCGCGGGTGCCTCGGTGCGCCCGTGGGCGAGGAGGTCAAGCGCGAGCACGCGGCGGCCTCGGCGTGCGAGGCTCGCGATGAGTCCTGCGTACGTGTCGGAACTGTCTCCGAGGCCGTGGAGAAGCACGGTGACGGGGGCTGCGGCCCGCTCCGTCTCGGGAAGGCGTCGGGGTGGGGCGTCATACCAGAAGGCCCGATGCCCGCCCACCTCGTCGCGATGAACTGAGACGCCCTGCTGCCGGAGCCCATGCTCCATGGCGCGGTGGATTCCTGCGAGGACGGGCGTGTCTGCCCACGCGTGCACGGGTTCCCCCATGGCCGGTTCGCAAGATAATGCTGTGGGTGGCTGTGCCTCTTAGTGCGGGCCGGGCCGCTCGAACAGCAGGCGGATCGCGCCCCAAAGGGTGAGTCCGGCGAGGGCGGCAACGAAGGCCGCCTGCAGGATGGCCAAGGCCCAATTCCCCGCCGAGGTTGGCCGGGGTGTGCCCGCGTCCGGAAATGCGAGGCCTTCGAGGAGCGTAAGCGTCGAAATGGCGAGCACGAGGCCGAGGAGGCCGAGCAGTGCGCCGAGGAATGTGCGCAGGGGCCGGGGGAGCACGGCGGGGGACCAGGGTGCCTCCAAATAATGGGTGGGGCAGCATCGATCCGGCGCGGGGCCGTGAATACCGGTTGGCAACTGGGGGCACGGGGGGACGTGGCTGCAGGCCGCTTCCACCGCTGACCTGCCCCGATCCTCCCTCGCTGTCGTCGCTTGTTGACTGTCGAGCGGCTTAGGTTAATACGGGAGGGCAACTTCCCGAAGCCGACCATGGTGAAGCAGACGGGAGCCCCGCATCGCGAGCGTGACCTCGCCGATGACTGGCTCGAGGTCGTCGAAGACCGCCTCCGCCCCCTCCGGGAGGTGGAGAAGCGCAAAGGCGACCAGGAACGGAAGACCGAGGACGAGGTCTTCGATCAGTCGACGCTGCTCACCCTGTACAAGATGATCTCGAGCGGGTTGTTCGAGACCGTCGATTTCCCGATCTCCACGGGGAAGGAAGCAAACGTGTTCCATGCGACGGTCCGCAACGGCGACAGCCTCGCCGTCAAGATCTTCCGCGTGAACACGGCGACCTTCCGCAGCTTCATGACGTACATCCACGGCGACCCGCGGTTCCAGAGCGTCCGCCACAACCGCCGTGACATCGTTTACACGTGGTGCCAGAAGGAGTTCAAGAACCTGCAGCGGATGCGGGAAGCCGGCGTCAGTGTGCCGACTCCCATCACCTACCAGAACAACGTGCTCGTCATGGAGTTCATCGGGGAGGGTGGGCTGCCTGCTCCGCGGCTGCGGGACAAGCCGCCGGCCGATCCGGCCGCCGCATTCGAATCCATCAAGAAGGACATGAAGCTCGCATTCCAGGGTGCGCGGCTCGTCCACGGCGACCTCAGTGAATACAACGTCCTCAACCTGGATGAGGAACTGTACGTGATCGATGTCGCGCAAAGCGTCCTCAGTCGCCACCCGATGGCGAAGGAGCTCCTCGAGCGCGACATCAGGAACGTGGGCCACTACTTCAAGCGGTTCGGCATCCCCGTGGACGCCGAGAAACTCCGCGCGGAGATCGCGCCCCCGCCCCCGACCGACGACGACGAAGACGACGACGCCGACCCAAGGGATGCGAAAAAATGACGATCCACACCATCCGTATCCCGAAGGAGCGCATCGGCGTCCTCATCGGGCCCGAAGGAAAAGTCAAGGAAGACCTCGAAGGACGCGCCGGCGTCTACATCGAGATCGATTCGGAAGCCGGCGACGTCAACATCCACGACGAGAACGTCTTCGAACCCGTGCTCGCGCTGAAGGTGAGGGACGTGGTCCGCGCCATCGGCCGCGGATTCCCGCCGGACCAGGCGATCCGCCTCTTCCAGGACGACTCCTACCTCGACATCCTCGACATCACCGAAGCCGTCGGGAAAAGCCAGAAGGACATGCAGCGGGTGAAAAGCCGCCTCATCGGTACCAATGGCAAGACCCGCGCAACCATCGAGGATGCGACGGGGTGCCACATGCGCATCTACGGCAAGACCGTGGGCCTCGTCGGCGACATCGAGGAAGTCAAGCTCGCCCGCGAAGCCGTCGAGATGATCATCAACGGTGCCCAGCATTCCACGGTGTACAAGTTCCTGGAACGCAAGCGCAAGGAACTGCGGCTCCACGACCTCGGCCTTTGAGGGTCCGGCGTCAACGCGCCACGCGCCAGCACCGCGCCCAGCGCCACGCCGCAGTCCCGCGGAACCCCCCGTGGGACACGACCGAACCTCAAAGGCACCCTTTAAGGTCGCGACGGACCGTGACCCCGAACCCGGAAGGACCTTGGATGGAGGCACTCTGCCCGACCTGCTCGCGGCCGAATCCGGAGACAGCCGACGGCTGTGCCCATTGCGGCGCCGTCTTCGCCACCTCCGCAAGCCATGATGCCTACGACTGGAGCCGCGGCGGCGGCGCCGTCCCCCTCGGCGACCCGGGGGCCCTTGGAGCGCCCGCACCGCACGCGGCCACCCAGCAGCAGACCGCCACCTACCCGGGCGCGGCGGCCCCGGCCCATTGGCATACCGGGCCCCAGCGGCCCGGAGGCGTCACCTATGCCGCCATCGTGCTCTTCGTCTACGCCGGAATCCTCGCCACATGGGGCGTCATCACCCTCGTCATCCTGAGCGTGGTCAGCGCCTTCGCGGCCGGCGGTCCCGCGGAGTTTTATTCCCTTGGCGTCATCCTGCTTCTCACGTCCGTCGCCGCCATTGCGGCCGGCGTGGGTCTCATGAAAGGTCGCGGATGGGGCCGTGTCCTCGGCTTGGGGATCCACGCGCTCGTGGTGGTGACGGGCACGGGCCTGTTCACGTCAGCCTTGGGCCTCGGTTCCATCGTGCTCGCGCCCACCATGGTGTTCGCCCTTCCGAGCCTTGTCGCCGTCATCCTGCTCTTCACGGAGGCAACCCGGAGGTGGTTCGATGCCGGTGCCCCCGCCTGACGCGCCATCCGACGCCCTCTGCCCCACGTGCTACCGGGCCAACCATCCGGAAGCCGCCTTCTGCCATGCCTGCCGGACGCCGCTGCGCGCGCCGCCGGTCGTCGTTCAAGCCGCACAACCGGCAGCAGGAACTGGGGCGGGAGCGGGCGTTGCCGGGCCGACCATGATCGCCCGCGTGCCGCCGCCAAAGGCAAACACGCGGGACAAGCCCACGGGCGTCCTCATCCTCGCAATCGCGTTCTGGGTGATGACGCCCGTCACCATCATCGGGGCCTTTGTCTCCGGCGTCGCAGCCCCCTTCCTGTTCGAAGCGGACCGGTGGGTCGGCGGCGACGCGGAACGGTACATCCGACTCATGCAGGGCCTGCCGATCCTCCTCCTTGCCCAGACCGTGATGAACATCCTCGGAGGGATCGGACTCTGGAACCTCCGGCCGTACGGGCGCGGGATCGCCCTCGCGTCCAGCGGCATCTGGCTCGCGTGGGGCCTCTTCTGGGCCCGCGTGGCCCCTACCCAGCTCGTGGCCCTCATCATCGTGCCGAACGTGGTCGTGCTCATCTACCTCTTCGTCCCTGCCGTGAGCCGGCGCTTCCGGGCAATCGGGTCGACGTCCACGCGACTGTGACCGTTGCCGCACCCAAGCGACCGGCACGCCCCCACGGAAGCCGGGAATCCCCCAACAGGTCCTGAGAGCGGATGATCAATCCTTGGGCTCGCCCGGGCGGGTCGGATTTCCGGCGTCGCCGTCCACGGACGCCCCGCGCCCGTCCGGCGCCTCATTCAACTCGCGCACGAACCGGGCGTATCCGGCCTCGTCGTCGAACCGGATCGGCTGCCCCTGGGTTCCACACCGGTTGCACACGTACCGGAGCATCTCGCTGCCGCCCGCGGCGAGGCCGTCGCCGAGGGTCTGGGGCCGCAGTTCGTTCGCCCCGCACATCATGCAGGCATCGACAGGGTAGCGTGTCCCCGGTGCCGGCTGCGGGATCGGTCGCGCCTCACGGGCGGTCGGAGGCGAATCCGCGGTTCTGCCCTGCGCGGTGTGGCCCGGGGTCCGGAAGAGTCGCCAACCGACCGCAAGGAACGCGAATGCCGCGACCACACGAACCATGGTCCCGAAGGAATATCCGCCGGATGACGCCGTGATCAGGCTGACGACGACAATGGTGGCGAACGCGCCGCCCATGACGAGAGCGACCGTCCCCGCCATCTTCCGGGAGTCCATGGGGGCGGGATCGCCGGCATTCCTTATTTCAACGACTCCGCGACAAACGCTTTTATGCTCACGACTGTCGTGAGTCCAGTGACCCCGGCAGGATGCTGGTGACCTCTCCCGGTCGCTGGCGCCCTCGCGCGGCACAAAAACCCACACAACCGGATTGGTGCCCACAATGAACCTGAAGTACAAGATCGCGCTCATCGCCGTGCCCGCCCTCCTCATGTTTGCAGGCGTCGGCATCGCAGCGCACGACGGCGTGTTGACCGCAAAGGACGTTTCCGAAGTCGAGGGTGAGAACGCCGGCGAAGCCATGACGATCCGCGGCACCGTCGTCCACGTGGACGACCAGAACTGCTCGCGGTACTCCATGCAGACCGGTGGCGAAGGCACCCTGAACTGCTTCGTCCTCCAGAGCGAGAACGAAGAGGGTGAGAAGAAGTTCGCCTTCATCTCGCAGGTCGAGGAAGCGCCCGCCATCGGCGAGAGTGTGGTTGCATCCGGCAAGCTCCGGTTCTACTACGACCTCGGCACCGGCGCCGTCTCCTGGGACATGTTCGGCACCCAGGGCACGATGCAGGAGAAGGACGCCGGCAGGTTCTGGAACGCCGAACAGAACCCGTACGGCGACTTCCAGCCTTCCGCCATCATGTGGCTCGACGCCACCGACTACCACGAGACCTGGTTCTTCTGACCGGTCCGTGACCGCCTGTGAATCCAGGGCCCGGCCGCGTGTCGTGGCCGGCGGGGGGCAATGCCCCCCACCATCCGTTTTCTCCCATTCCTTACCTCCACGGCAGCCGGCGGCTTGCCGACAGGAATCCGGCACCTGTGCCAAAACACAGGTGCGCCGCCCCGCACCGTTCGGTTCCTGTCCACCCGGCCCACGGGCGCGGCTCCCTTCCCGGCCATGGGGCCGGCGTGGCGCATGCGCGATCTCCCGCAGGCCGACCCCCGCCCGCGAACCTGACGCACGTCCGTTCAACAAGGCGCCTATACCCGGGGAAGGGAGACAACGAGTTCAACAGGTGTTGCGTGATGCCCGCTTTCGATACTGAAATCAACGCGTCGGCCGTCGAAGAGCTCCAGAGCAGTCTCCGCGGAGGCGACGATGGAGATGCGGATGCCCTTCGGGAGTTCCTCACGGAGGCCCTCAAGGACCGGTTCAGCATGGACGATGACGACGCCGTCGCGGTCGCCGGCATCGTCGTGGACCAGTTCGAGACGCACGCCGAAGTGAACGACGAGAACCTCGATCCTGAGGTCCGATCCATCTTCTACACCCTTGAAGCGAAGAAGCTCCTCAGCTTCCGCCGCGAGGAGTACTCCATCGAAACGGGCGAGCGCCGCCGCGCCTTCTTCTGGCGGGTCCGCGACGATGAACTCGTCAAGATTGCGACCCTCGCCGGCGATTTCTCGGAACAGCCGAGCGTGTACGACGAACTGCCCGGCGCCGCGTGGCAGCGTCAGGCCAGCTGAACCCCTCCCGCGCAACTCCCGCAAGGCCCCCTCCGCGAGCACAGCCCTCGCGGATGCGGCGTCCCTTGCAGGCACGGTGGCCGCCAACCGTTCTCCTGCCGACCGTCGTCCTGCGGCCCCTTGGCACCAACACGGTCCCGGAACGCCTGCCAGGGAAACAGCCCATGGGCGAATCGTTTATCAGGGACCTCTCCGGTCGCCGCCTGAATGGAGGCCGTAATCCTCGCAGGCGGCATGGGCACGCGTCTTCGCCCCCTCACGTTGACGCGCCCGAAGCCGATGCTGCCCGTTGCGAACGAGGCCCTCATCGCACGCATCGTGCGACGTCTGCCCCAGCGCGTGACGCGCGTCGTGATCGCAGTGAACTACCGCAAGGACGCACTGGAAGCCTTCTTTGCCGCCCATGATTTCGGCCGTGAGGTCATCCTCGTGGACGAGTCCGAGCCCCTCGGGACCGGTGGAGCCCTCAAGAACGTGGAATCGTTCCTGTCCGATCGTTTCCTCGTCCTGAACGCCGATCTCGTTTCCAGCCTCGATCTGGACGCCATGATCGAGTACCACGAGCGCAGCAAGGCCGCCGCCACCATCGCCCTTTGGCAGGTGCGCGACCCGCGCCCCTTCGGCATCGTCGCCCTCCGCGACCAGGACTCCGTCGGCCACGAGGCCGGCCGCATCGTCCGGTTCGTCGAGAAACCCGAGACCCGGGAAGAAGCGCCGAGCAACTTAGCGAACGCCGGCGCGTATGTCCTTGAGAAGTCGTCCCTCGACCTCCTTGAATCCGGCGACCGATGCAGCATTGAGCGTGACCTCTTCCCACCCATGATCGCCCGCGGCGACCTCCTGAACGGCTTCTCGTTCGACGGATACTGGGTGGATGCCGGGACCCCGGAAACGTACCTGAAGGCGAACGAGATCAGCCTGAAGGAGGGCGGCGAGATGACGCGCCTTGCCCCGGGCGTCTCCGACAACGGAGCCTCCGTCGTGGACTGGGCGAGCGTCGGGGAATCCTGTGTCCTCGGCACGGGTGCCGAAGTCGAACGCAGCGTCCTGTTCCCGCGCGTGAGCGTCGGGCGGGACGCAGCCATCCGGAACAGCGTCCTCGGTGAAGGCGTCACCGTGGAGGACGAAGCCTGCGTCGTGGACGCAGTCATCGGGGACGGCGCCACGATCCGGGCCGGCGTCCTTGTGAAAAACGTGAAGGTCGAGCCCGGACTCGTGATCGGTGATACCCATGGGTAGGTTGTTCGGAACGAACGGTGTGCGCGGCTTCGCGAACAAGGAAGGCATGAACGCGGAACTCGCGCTCCGGCTCGGCCGCAGCCTCGGCTCGTTCCTGCCGCAGGGCTCCTCCGTCCTCGTCGGTGCCGACACCCGAACCTCCGGGCCGCTCCTCCAGAGCGCCCTCACGGCGGGGCTCCTTTCTGTGGGCATCCGCGTCCGCGACGCCGGCATCACGCCCACGCCCGCTCTCCAATACGCCGTCAAGCACGGCGATTTCGCAGCCGGCATCGTCATCACTGCGAGCCACAACCCCCCGGAATTCAACGGCATCAAGTTCATCGACGGCGACGGAACCGAGTTCCCCGCCGACAAGGAGGAACTCGTGGAGGAGTTCTACTTCTCCCAAAAGTTCCGGGAAGTCCCGTGGCAGGAGATCCTCGAAGTCGCGCCCGAGCAGGACGTGAACGACGCATACGTGAACGGCGTCATCTCGAAGGTGGACGCCGACGCCATCCGGGCAAAGAAGTTCCGGGTCGTCGTGGACACGTCGAATGGTGCCGGCAGCCTCACCGCGCCCTACCTCCTGCGGAAGCTCGGGTGCCACGTCATCACCCTCAACTGCCAGCCGGACGGCACCTTCCCCGGCCACGACTCCGAACCCACGCCGGAGAACGTTAAGGATCTCATCCAGGCCACGAAGGCTTTCAACGCGGACCTCGGCATCGTGCAGGACGGGGACGCGGACCGCTGCGTGTTCATCACGGAACAGGGTGAGTACGTCTACGGGGACCGCACCCTCGCCATGGTTGCGGGGCAACTCGTGCGCCTCGCCAAGGGCGGCACCATCGTCACGCCGGTCTCCTCGTCCAGCATTGTCCAGGAGTTCGTGGAATCCTCGGGCGGAACGATCGAGTACACCCGCGTCGGGGCGCCGATCGTCGCCCGCCGCATGATGGAGATCAACGCCCTCTTCGGTGGCGAGGAGAACGGCGGCCTGATCTTCCCCGAGCACCAGCACTGCCGTGACGCCTCCATGAGCCTCGCGAAGATGCTGGAGATCCTTGCCCTCACCGGCAAGACCCTCACCCAGCTTCTGGCCGAGGTCCCGACCAAGAGCCTTCTCAAGGCGAAGGTCACGTGCCCCGACGACAAGAAGCAGAGCGCCCTCGACGCCTTCGCGAAGGCGCACGCGGGCGACAAGGTGGACCGCACGGACGGCGTCAAGGTGTATGTCGCCGACGGGTGGGTCCTCGTTCGCCCCAGCGGCACGGAACCCATCTACCGCATCTACGCGGAATCCGACACGCCTGAAGGCGCGGCGGCGCTCTCGAAGCGCATGAAGGACGAGATCGAGGGCATCATCGCGAAGGCGTGATGTGGGCAGGTGGATGGCCGTGGGGCGCCCACTGACACGCGTTCCTGACGACGGCGCGCGTCGGTTGCTGACTGTAGTCATTGCGGGTTTCGTGTTCACCCGCCACCCGCCCCCGAC
>JBFILE010000117.1:0-10312 GCA_041599855.1 Thermoplasmatota archaeon | reverse complement strand
TGCCGCTGCCGCTGCCGCTGCCGCTGCCGCTGCCGCTCACGCTCACGCTCACGCTCACGCTCACGCTCACGCTCACGCTTCCGCAGGCCGCTTCCGCTTCCGGCGGCCGCTTCCGCTTCCGGCGGCCGCTTCTGCTTCCGCAAGCCGCTTCCGCAAGCCGCTTCCGCAAGCCGCTTCCGCAGGCCGCTTCCGCAAGGCTGCAAGCATCTTCCACCGGCCACTTGGGCCAAAGCAGTTTGTCGCGGACAAGCGTTATTCTGTGCGGGGAACCATTGCGCTTGCCATGGACCCCATCGTGAGCGTGAACCCGGCGACCCTTGCCACGATCGGGGAGTTCGCTTCGACTTCGGCGGCGGAGGTCGGGGCGGCGGTGCTGCGGGCTCGTGCCGCGCAGGAATCGTGGGGCCGCCAGGACATCATGGCGCGGGCCCGCGTGATCCGGGCGTTTGGCCGGCTTCTGCATGCGCGGCGGGAGGAGGTGGCGGCGCTGGTGACCGAGGAGGTCGGGAAGCCCCTTCCTGAGGCGCTTCTCGCGGACGTCCTGCCGGTGCAGGATGCCGTGGAATGGCTGGTGGAGGAGGGGACGGGCGTGCTGGCGCGGGGCGAGGAACGGTTCCGGCTCACCCGTCCGATCCTGACCTTGGACCGCACGAGCCGCATCATGCGGGAACCGCTCGGCGTGATCGGCATCATCGCGCCCTGGAATTATCCGTTCGCGATCCCCGGCACCGAGATCCTCTACGCGCTCCTCGCGGGGAATGCGGTTGTCCTGAAGCCGAGCGAGCATGCCACGGCCACCGCGGCGCGTCTCGTGCAGATGCTGCATGAGGCCGGGGTTCCCGAGGACCTCGTGATCCTCGTCCCGGGTCCCGGATCCGTCACGGGCGCGGCCCTTGCGCAGGCGGACATCGATCACCTGGTCTTCACGGGAAGCGTGGCGACGGGGCGCGTCGTCGAGGACGAGGTGCGCCCCCGTGGCATCCACGTGACCTTGGAGCTGGGCGGAAGCGACCCTGCCATCGTGCGCGCCGATGCGGACCTGGACCTTGCGGCGAACGGCATCCTCTGGGGCCGGTTCGCGAACGCGGGCCAGACGTGTGCCGCCGTGAAGCGCGTGTACGTCCACGAGAGCGTCCACGACGCCCTCCTCGACCGCCTCGTCGAGAAGGGGCGCGCGCTGCGCGTCGGAAATGGCGCCGCAGGCGATGTGGACGTGGGCCCCCTCATCCGCGCGGAAGCGGTCGAGGAGATGGAAGGGTTCGTGGCGGACGCGAAGAAGCACGGCGGGACGGTCGTGCTCGGCGGGGAGCGCGTCCGTGATTCCGCGCGGGCCGGGCACTTCTTCGCGCCCACCATCATCCGAGATGCGACGCCGGGGATGCGTCTCATGCGGGAGGAGTGCTTCGGCCCCGTCCTCCCGGTGATGGCGGTACCGGATGACGCCACGGCCGTTGCGCAGGCGAATGCGACACCGTTCGGATTGTCGGCGAGCATCTGGACGGCGGATACGCGCATCGGGGAATCCCTCGCGCGCCGCATCCGGGCCGGCACCGTCACCGTGAACGACTGCCTGTACACGTACGGCATCAACAGCACGCCATGGCGAGGCGTCAAGGCGAGCGGCACCGGCGTCACCCACGGCAAATGGGGCCTCCTCGAACTCACGCGCATGAAGCATGTGAACGTGGCCCCCGCGAAGCGCGTGTGGTCGAACCTCTGGTGGTTCCCGTACGGGCCCGGGCAGATGGATGCGGCGCGGGCGGGCACCGGCTTCCTCTTCGGCGGCCTCGGCGGGAAGCTCCGGAACCTGGCCGTGGTCCGGGCACTCCTCGGCAAACGGAATCTGTAAGGGTGCCCGGCGGCGGGCGCCCGCCCCGCCGGCGCCCCGACCACCAGTCGTCTTTTTAAGGGAACCGCCCGAATGCGGCCCCGAGGTCCAACCCTGTGAGCCCCATTCCCGTGAAGCCGGTGTCCGGCGGGTCCCCGACCGAAGGCGATGCCAGCCCGGGCGCGCGCGCCCCGTCCGCGTCGGACCAGGTGAAGGCGGACGCCGTGGCCGCGAACTTCCGTCTCCGCATGATGGTCGCGGAGAACCTGAAGCGCATCAAGCACAAGATCATCGTCATGAGCGGCAAGGGCGGCGTCGGCAAGACCACGGTCGCAACGAACCTTGCCGCAGCCCTCGCCGCCACGGGCGCGAAGGTCGGCATCATGGACGTGGACCTCACGAACCCGAACGTCCCCCACATGCTGAACGTGGCCGACAAGCAGCCGAAGGGACGCCCCGACGGCCGCATCACGCCGGTCCCCGCCGGCGAGAACCTCGTCGTCATGAGCACCGAGTTCTTCCTGCAGGACCGTGACACCCCCATCATCTGGCGCGGCCCCATCAAGATGAACATGATCAAGCAGATCCTCGGCAACGTGGACTGGGGGGAGCTCGATTACCTGTTCATCGACCTGCCGCCGGGCACGAGCGACGAGCCGTTGTCCATCGCCCAGATGTTGAAGGACGCCGACGGCGTCATCCTCGTCACCACGCCCCAGGGCGTGTCCGTCGCGGACGTGAAGAAGAGCGTCATGTTCTGCCGCCATCTGGGATTGAAGATCCTTGGCGTCGTCGAGAACATGGGCGCATTCGCCTGCCCCCATTGTTCCGAGGTCACCGCGATCTTCCCGGGCCGCGGTGCAGACGCCATCGAAGAGGCCCTGCAGGTGCCGTGCCTTGCCCGGATTCCCCTTGAGCCCGGCGTGCCGGAGAGTGCGGAGAAGGGCGAACCGTTCGTATGGCGGACGGATGCCACGTCGCCGGCTGCCATCGCGTTCCGCGACCTTGTTGCGAAGGTGCGGGCCGCGGTCGAAGTCGAACCGAAGGCCTGACGGCCGCCCGCGGTGGCGCGCGCATCGGCGGGGCCTTCGCCAGGCAACAAGCGGCGCGACCGCCCCCGCCGGGGCCTTATTCCCCGCACGTCCGACGCCGGTGGAGCAGCAGCGCGACCGCGGCCACGGTGGCGGACGCGAGGAAGGTCCCGGGTCCGGGCACCCGTTCCTTGGGTGGCTCCACCACCGTTTCGTTGAGTTCCGCCTCCGGTTCATCGACCCGGTCGGGGTCGCCGGGTTTCGGCGGTGTCGGTTTCACCGTGATGATGAGGTCGGCCTTCGCGCTCGTCTCCTTGTCCCTCACGATGACCGTGATCTTCACGTCGTACGGCTCCTTCATCTCCGGGGCGCGCCACACCGGGTTCAGGGATGTCGCGTTGTCGAGGGTTCCGTTCGTCGTGGACCATTGGATCGTGATGGGGTCGCCGTCGGGATCGATGGCGGCCACGGACAACGTGACGAGACTGTTCTCGATCACTTCCCCCTTCTCGGCGCCCATGGCAATGATGCGGGGGGGATGATTCTCCTGGGTGACGTTCACCCGCCACGTCCGCGAGGACTCGTTCACGCCGTTCGTCGCCACGCCCCGCACCGTGTGCCACCCGACGGATTCCGCGCCCGGCGAGTACGGGAACGCGCTGTTGCTGGAAGCATATTCGTCGTCCACGTACCAGCGGTACTGTGGGCGTCCGCCGCCGGGATCCCGTGCCCTCAATTCGAACGGAACACTCCCCCCCAGGCGCGTGGGAACTTCGCTGTCTGCCGGGGAGGAATGGGTGATGGTCGGGGCATCGGTCGCCCGCGTCGAACTCACCACGTAGCTCGCTCCCTCGGGCGGGACCAGCACGTGTTCGATGGTGAGGGTCGACGCCCGCGTGGCTTCCACGCGGTACAGGCCCACGGGGACGGTGAACCGTGCCGCGCCGTTCTGGTCCGATTTCCCGGAAGCAACCTCCCGCCGGGTGATTTCGCTAACGACCTTGATGGGGGTATCGACGAGGGGTCCGTCCACGCCTTCGATGGTGATGGCGAGGGTGCCCGCCACGTTGCTCACGTGGAGGTCCCGCTTGGCAATGCCCCCGGCCGTATCCCGAACGACCACGGTGACGAGGCCGATGCCGCGTCCCTCCTCGGTGTACGTGGCACGGCTGCCATTGGCAACGATGGTTCCCGAATCGGACGTGAACTCGTACGTGACATTGTCGCGGTCCGGGTCGATGGCCCGCACGTCGAGGGTCAGGGATTCGCCCACGTTCACGCGGAGTGGCCGGATCGTCACACCCTGGATGACGGGGTCGTGATTCCCGTAGTCGCCCAGACGGATCACGTCGTACTCGGCAATCTCGACGCCGTAGAAGGTGGCCTTCGCGCCCCCGCCCTCGGTCACGCGGATGTCGTACGCGCCGGCCGGGAGTGACGTGGATCCGACGCCGCTGGATGGTGGGACGGTGAATTCCTTGAACGCGCGGCGCGTTCCCTTCTTCTCGATCCGGACGTCGGCCGACGTCCAGTCACCGGCCTCGTTCTTGGCATAGATGAGCAGGGATCCGAACGCGGTGGCCGCGGCGGTCACATTGCCGGCGGTCACGTTGGTTGCCCCGAGTTTCACGCCGTCCACCTCGAGGTCGTACGTGCCGGGTGCCACGTCGAGGTCGAGGCCGCCGCTGATCCCTGTCTCCTTGCCGCGGATGGCCAGTTCACGGATGCGGTGGCCCAGGACGACGGGTACCGACGATTCCGGGATGTGGTTTCCCGCAATCGAGTCCACGCGCACGTGGCCGAATGCGGCGGGCTGGATGGTGACGTTGGCGGCGGTCACGGGCACCCGGGAAATGGAAAGCGTGTTGTCGGCCCCGACGCGTAGGCCGTAGGCGGCTTCGGGGAGGACGAATGTGGCATTCCCGCGATGGTCGGTGGAGCGGACGGCAATCTCCCGGTTGTTCTCCATCACCGCCACCCGTGCCTCGACGGGGCCGCCCGCGGAAGTCGGTTGCACGACGAGGACGCCGAACGTCGCATTCACCCGGGTTTCCTCCCGGGCCGACACGTTCACCTCGGATACACGCAGGACCGCGTCCGCGGTCACGCGCACCTGGTACAAACCGGGCGCCACGTCGAATGCGACATTCCCGTCGTTGTCGGTTTCCAACGCGGCGACGCTGCCGCGCTGGCCCTTGGACCCCTCCCACAACTCGACGCGCGTCCCGGCGAGGAAGGAATCCTCGCCGTTCGACGCGACGACCACGAGTTTCCCGAACTGGAGGACCTGCGCGTCCGCTGCCGGTACCGGGAGGATTCCGGCAATGACGACGACGACGATGGCGACGCGGACCCAACGGTCCGGCCCCATGGCTGACAGGCGGCCCATCTACGAGGGATGCTCGCCAATAAGGTAGGGTTAAGGATTTCGCAGAGTCCCAATGGGCGGACCCGGCGGGGACGCGGACCCGCGCGACCGGGGCGCTCGCCAGGCACGGGGGGTGTTCCGTCCGATACAGGTCAGAACTGCACACTTCTCGGACGGTGCGACAACCGGCGCCGATGTGCGCACCCGGCCGGCATTCCCTCCGCCTCGCCCGCGGGAACCTTTTTGGGTGCGCGTGGGTTCCCCGGCCCCATGACTCGCCGCTCCTACAAGATCGCCCTCCTCGAAGGAGACGGCACCGGCCCCGAGGTCGTTGCCGAAGGCCGCCGCGTCCTTGATGTGATCGCCGATCGCGCCAACGTGACGTTCGACACGAACAACGTGGCCTGCGGCGCCCAGCTCTACGAGAAGACGAAGCGCGAGTGGGCGGAAGGCGGATTCGAGTACTGCCGGGACGAGGCGGACGCCATCCTCCTCGGCGCCATCGGTTGGCCCGGCGTCAGCCTCCCCAACGGGGACATCGCGGGTGCCGGTGTCGTCTTCGGCCTCCGATTCGGCCTCGACCTCTACGCGAATGTGCGCCCGTGCAAGATGTATCCGGGCGTCCGCCACAAGATCGGCGACGCCTTCAAGAACGTCTGGGAGCCCGAGAACGTGGACATGGTCATCATCCGTGAGAACACGGAAGGCCTGTACACCCCCGCCCGCGGCGCCCTCACCCGCGGCGGCACCACGGAGGTCGCCGTGGACAACAACATCATCACCCACAAGGGTTCCGAGCGCGTCATCCGATACGCGTTTGAACTTGCCAAGCGTCGCCACGGCGCCCCGAAGGACGGCGCCCACCGGCTCTCCTGCATCGACAAGTCGAACGTGCTCCGCGGGAGCCAACTCTTCCGGGAAGTCTACGATGAAGTGGCGTCCGGATACCCGGGCATCGAGCGCGACTACGCCTATGTGGATGCGTTCACCCAGTGGCTTGTCCGGACCCCCGAGTTCTACGACGTGGCCGTCACCACCAACATGTTCGGCGACATCGTCACCGACCTCGCCGCCGTCCTCCAGGGCGGCATGGGCATGGCCGCGAGTGGCAACATCGGCGACCACCACGGCATGTTCGAGCCGGTCCATGGCAGTGCCCCCAAGCACGCCGGCAAGGGCGTTGTCAACCCCCTCGCGACCGTGCAGGCCATCGGCATGATGGTGGATTGGCTGGGCACAAAGCACGACGACAGCGTGCTCGTGGAAGCCGCGAAGGACGTGGACAAGGCTGTTGCTGCGGTCGTCGCTGAAGGGGTCGTCACCTATGACCTCGGCGGAAAGGCCTCGACCCGCGAATGCGGCGATGCCGTCGTCCGCGCGCTCACGAACCTGTGATGCAGCGCGGGATCGGGGCCGCGCCTTGGAGGCCGCAGGGAGCTTTCCTGCGGGCCGCCTTGCGCCGTTGATGCGGCGGCGCGGCCGATGGCACGTCGGGGAGCGGCCCCCGACCCGTCACCCGCGATCCGTCGTGCGGCGCAGCGCGTACCAACCTGGCAGGGCACCGCCGGCTGCCATCGCAGCGTCCGGATCGTCGTGTTCCATCCTTGCGCGCAAAGACGGACGTCATGCCGCGCGGCCCGGGATTTCACGAGCATTCCCCTTGCCTGCCGACCCGGCAACCCGGGGTTGCCAGGCGAAAAGGATTCCCACCGCATGTCGCGTTGCCGGCGTGGGATTCGCCTTGAGGTCGGGACTGATCAACGATCGAAGGGATGTCGGATGGGCGGCGTACGGCCTGCCCACTCCCGGGAATGAAGCGACGGACATGCCAAAGGATCCGAACCTGGGATTCCATATCGACGCCATGCGCGCATGGCTTGAGGAAGACAACGGGTGAAAACATGGCGGGCGGACCCACTGGCGGGTCCGCACCACGGGCCAGCGGCCCCCGCACCCCGGCGATACCCGGGCGCCCGGAGACCGCCCGGAGACTGTTGGTCATCGGTCGTCGATCATGCGTTGCGTCAAGGCCGCGTAGTACGCCCGTCGGGCGACGTCCTCGGCTTCCGTGTCGGTTGGGGCGCGTGCAAACGCCATGCGGGCGCGGTGGATGATCTCGTCGCGTGAACTTGCCATCTCGATCAACACGCGTAGTGTCTCCCAATGGGTACTTAACCCTCGTGGCAAGGTTTGGCGGGCGCCATGATACGTTCGCCGGATCCGGGGTGAACGGCTGCCCGGGCGGTCCATTCGGCAACCCGGTGCTGCGCGCACCGCATGCTGCTCGGGGCGGAAGTGGTCCCGCCGGGTTCGGCGTGGCCGGGCAGGCACGGGTCGCACACCGCAGGCACAGGGTCCGCGAAAATGCCCTCGCGTTTTGTCCCACCGCCGCATGACAGGCCCCCGCAGGAATCCGGCCCCGTCCGCGGCCCGTCCGCCGCCTACCCGAACGGCGCATCCCTCGGCCCTCGAAGTCCCGGCGAGGCCAAGGGTCCGCCCGCGTCCGCATCCCGCCCCCGTCGCAAGGCATTAAAAGCCCCTTCCCTTTGGCCGCGACGTGCGCGTCCCCCTGGCAGCCCACCGGGTGAACAAGAACGACACCCAGTACGTCGACGTCTGGTCCAACGGGAAACGCATCCGCGAGCGCGCACCCTTCCTGCCGTACGCCTACACCCGACGCAAGGTGCAATCGCCCTCGGAACGGGTCGTTCCCGTCACCGTGCGCCCCCTGAAGACGCTGGAGCCGGAAACGTGGTACCGCCACGACTTCACCACCGTTCTCGGGGTATCCGAACTGAACAAGATCAGCGGCACCGGCGGCCGCGGCGACTCGAATGTCCCCTTCGTCGAGCGCGTCCTCATCGATGAGCCCGAGTGGTTCACCCGGTACCCGAACACGGACGATCTCCGCATCATGTACCTGGACATCGAGCAGTTGTCCAGCGGCCAGGGATTCCCCACCGACCGCGACCCCCTCATCGCCATCAGCTGGGCGGTGAACGACGGCGAACCCGAGGTCGTCATGGGGAACGGAACCACCGACCGGGACATCCTGCAGGCCTTCCTCGATGCGGTCCAGCGGCTCGACCCCGACATCTTCTGCGGCTACAACATCTCCGGCTACGACATGCCCATGCTGCTCAAGCGTATCGCCGCGAACCGGCTGGACGCGACCGTCCTCGGCCGGAGCGGCCGCAATCCCTTGGGCGACGAGGTCGTGCAGGCGATGCAGCAGGCGGAACGCGGCGGGAACGACGACGCCATCCACCGGGCCCTTGCGACGACGGCGGCAACGGGCCGGGGCGGCGCCGGCGGACGCAACCGGGACGAAGTGTTCCTCGACGGCCGCCTCATCTACGACGTCTTCGATTCCGTGAAGCTGGATCAGACGCTGTACGGCATCAAGGACCTGAAGCTCAAGACCGTGGGCGCGTGGATGAAGTACCCCATCATCAAGGAGGACACGTCCGACCTCCGGGCCCTCGTGAACACACCGCGCCTTGCGGAGTACAACAAGAACGACGTGAAGCTCACCCGCAGTCTGGCGAACATCTACTTCAAGAACTACGTGAGTCTCGCCGAGTTCTACGGCGCCCCGCTGAACGTGATCCTCCGCGCGACGCCCGCCTTCCACATGACGATCCTCCAGGGACGCGTCTTTCGGCAGGCGGACCCCATCATCATCTCGGACGGGAAGAATGATGACCGGTACGCGGACCTCTACGAGAAGGCCGGCGGGCAGGCGTTCGTCGGAGGAATCGTCGAGATCTACAAGCGCGGCGTCTTCCGCCCCTGCTGGAAGGTCGATTTCAGCAGCATGTACCCCTCGATCATGGTGAGCCTCGGAGCCGGCGCCGACAACACCCGGTTATTGCGGAGCGACGAACCCATCGGCCCCTTCCTGGTCGAACATGACGGCGACCGTCGCGTGTACCACATCCCCGACGAATCGAGGAACGTGAACCTCGTCATCGAGATTGTCGGCCAAAGCCCCATGGCCGAGGAACTGAAGCGCCTCCTCAACGAGCGCATGAAGCTGAAGAAGCTCGCGAAGGAAACCGAGGATGCGGACGAACGCGAACGCCTCCACGCCACCCAGAACGCGATCAAGGTCATCCTGAACTCCGTGTACGGCGTCCACGCATCCAGCTTCGCCCGGTACGGATCCCTCCCGGTGGCCGTCGCCACGGTGGGCGTCGCGCGGCGCCTCATCCGCATCCTCGAAGGGCAACTCGGCGATTCCAAGATCGAGACCGACACCGACGGCGTGTACACGAGTGAACCCGTCGAGAAGGAATCGATCAACGACGTCATTGCGGAATTCGTGAACAACGAACTCGGCGGCGAGAACTACGCGAAGGTGGACGTGGACGCGTACGCCGCCGCGTACTTCCATGAGCGCAAATCCTACCTCCTCCTCCACGACGATGGCCGCATCGAGAAGCACGGCGTCGCCTTCAAGGGCAGTTCCCTCTCGGCCATCTTCGACAAATCCCTGGACCGGGTCGCGAAGGCGCTCCTCAACGAAGGGGAGGGCGACCCCATCGAGATCGCCCGCGAATGCCTCGACATCGACCGGTACGCGCCCGAGGATTTCATCATGCGCATCCGCCTCGGCAAGGACCTCACGGACTACACGGCCGGCACGCCCCTCGGGAAGCAGGTGGGGGAAGCGTACCGGAAAGCCACCGGCCGCACCCCCGTCAAGGGCGAACAATTGGAATACGTGAAGACCACGACCGGGTACGACATCCCGAACGAAGCCGCATACGCGCGGCTGGACAAGGCGTACTACCGGAGCATGGTGGAGGGGCTGCTGGAGCGGCTCTCGATCGATTGGCGGCCGACGAAGCAGATGAGCCTCTCCGAATGGTTCTAGAGAATCCCCTCGCGGGGATTCTCCAGCTGAGCGGCGTCCGGGGGCTCGCTCCGCTCGCCCCGTAGCCCGTCCTGCGGACGGGCGTTCTCGTCCGTCGCCATGCTCCGGCCAAGGTGGATTCGCCGGCATCTATCCGGGGCGTCCTGTTCTCGGTGGCGTGAGACGGCTCACGCGTCGGCTGCTGCATTGAGTCGCCGCGCTTGACG
>JBFILE010000116.1:0-10333 GCA_041599855.1 Thermoplasmatota archaeon | reverse complement strand
GCGCTGCCCGCCCGGCCCACCCACCCATTCCGGCACCCCGCCACCACCCATCCCCGTCCCTTCCCGATCCCTTCCGGTGACCCCATGTCCCCAACCGCATCCACCCTCCCGCCGAACCTGCTCCCGACGCGGCTTCCCCTCCTCGCCGTCGCCCCCGCCAACGCAGCGGACGCCTCGTTCTTCCAACACGTCCACGACTCGGGCGCGCTCGGTGTGCTCGACGCCACCCTCGACACCCGGCTCGATCCCGCCAGCATTCCCGTGCCCTTCGCCGCGCGCATCCCGTCCGCGGACGCCATGCCACGGGCGGCCGCGTACATCCTCACGGCGGACGCTGCCACCGCGGACCTCATCCGTGCGGTCCGAGACGCCCACCCCGCCTCGACCGTGATCGTGGAATGCCTGAGCGCAACCGACATCGATGCCGCCGTGGGCCTCGATGCGGACGCCCTCATCGTCAAAGGTCGCGAAAGCGGCGGCAGCATCGGAGAGGCATCCACCCTCACCCTGCTCCTCAATGCACTCGACCGCGCTCCCGCGACGCTCCCCGTGTGGGTCCAGGGCGGCATCGGGCCACAAACCTTGGCCGGGGCTCTCGCAGCCGGTGCTGCGGGTGCCGTCATCGACACGGCCTTCCTCGGCGCGCGCGACGCGGGCCTTGCGCCCCACGTGCGCAGCATCCTTGCCGCGGCGACGGCGGCCGACACCGCAGTCTTCGGGGAATCCGTCGGAGCGCCCACCCGGGTCTTCGCCCGCGGAAACCGCGCGGTTACGGATGCCCTGCGCGAAGCCGAATGCGCCGGACGCGGCGCATTCGACGCCGCCCTTGCCCACCACGCGCGAGCGGCCTTCGCCACCACCGACCTCCGGGAAGGCGCGTTGCCCGTCGGCGAAGACATCGCTCTCGCAGGCCTCCTCGGCGCGCGCCACGGCACAGTGAAAGGCGTCGTTCGCGCAACATGGGATGGCGCCCTCCGGAATCTGGGCCTCGCGGCCGTCATCGACGCGCCCGAAATCGTGGCCCGCGACACGGCCGCGGAACTCCAGGTGGTCCGGGTCCCGGCGGATGCCGTTGCGGCCGCCCGCGCATCGCCCGCGATCCTCCTTGCGGCAGCGGAAGCCGCCGGCCCCAGCGCCGGCGTCCCCTGCACCATGTTCCTGGAGGAAGCCGTGCCCGACCTTGCCGCACTGCCGCACATCCGCCTCGACACCCTGACCGTGGACGCGGACATCCGAGGCCCACGCGCCCAGGCATTCCTCCGCGCCGCAACCGCACCCCTTGCCCATCGCGGCATCCGCATCCGCGGGGTCGCCTCCACGTCCGCAACCGGCACCCAAAGCGTGGTCCTCGGCCGGTCCATCGGAACCCCGACGCGCGTCGCAGCCACCGATGCGACCCGCGACATGCTGCAGACCGAACGCGAGGCGGTGGCGCGCAACGTCGTGACGGACGCCGTTGCCGAAGCCGTGCGCGCAACCATTGCCGCCGCGTCTCCCGCCGGCGCCCACACGAAGGCGCACTCCGATTCCTCGCCGCCCGCGCCCGCGGGACTTGCCGCGGTCCTCGGCGCGCCGGCGCCATCCACCGCGCCGCCGCCACCGCGCCGAGCCGCATCGTCCGCAGCATTCGCGAACCAATCGTCGACGGCAGCCCTCGGCTCCGCGCCCCAACACGCGGAACCCGGACGGCCGCGATCCCTCCGCGCCAATCCATCCCGCACGACACCCATCGGTGACCGCACGGAGCCCCTGCCGGACAGCGTCGCCATCATCGGGTACGCAGGTATATTCCCGGGATCCACCACCATCGACGGGTACTGGCAGAACATCCTTGACGCGAAGGACAGCATCATCGAGGTCCCCGAGGGCCGGTGGCAGAAGCGCCTCCACCACGACCCGGACCCCAACGCCGAGGACAAGACCTACTCCGTCATCGGCGGCTTCGTCACCGACTTCACGTTCAACAGTGCAAAGTACCGGATCCCGCCCGCCATCGCGAACCAGCTCGACCCCGTGCAGCAGTGGGTGCTCGCCGCCTCGTCGGACGCCCTCGCCCACGCGGGCTACGCGGAGCGCGATTCCTTCGACCGCGCCCGATGCGCCGTCATCCTCGGGAACAGCATGGGCGGCGAAATCCAGCACGCGCACAACAAGCGGCTGTACCTTTCGGAAGCCATGGAGGCCGTGGCGCGCGAACTGCCGGCGGACCTCCCGGAATCCGAGCGCGACGCCGCCATCACCCGCGCCACCGAACGCCTCAAGGCGGAACTCCCGCGCATCACGGAGGATTCCATGCCCGGGACCCTTGCGAACGTCATCGCGGGTCGCGTGGCCAACGTCCTCGACCTCGGCGGGAAGAACTACGTGACGGATGCCGCGTGCGCCTCAAGCCTCGCCGCCCTCGATGATGCCGTCCGCGGCCTCCAG
The DNA here is from genome assembly GCA_041599855.1 of Thermoplasmatota archaeon. Taxonomy (GTDB): domain Archaea; phylum Thermoplasmatota; class SW-10-69-26; order JACQPN01; family JAJPHT01; genus JBFILE01. The sequence goes on along the minus strand of JBFILE010000116.1, from coordinate 7,906 downwards.
GCCGGTGAGTTCGACATGGTCCTCACAGGAGGCGCGGACCGGTCCATGGACATCGCCTCGTACGTCAAGTTCTGCCGCATCGGGGCCCTCTCGCCCGACGGCTCACGCCCCTTCGATTCCTCGGCGAACGGCTTCGTCATGGGCGAAGGCGCCGGCATCGTCGTGTTGAAGCGACTGACCGACGCCCTCCGCGACGGGGACACCATCCACGCTGTCGTGCGCGGCGTCGGAGCAAGCTCCGATGGACGCGGAAAAGGCATCACTGCACCCAATCCGGAAGGACAACGCCGCGCCGTCTCCCGCGCCCTCGATGCTGCGCGCATCCTGCCCCGGCACGTGCAACTCATCGAAGCCCACGGCACCTCCACGCGCGTCGGTGACGTCGTCGAAGTCGAGGTCCTTTCTGAACTGTACAAGGGCCTTCCCGTCGGGTCCATCGCCCTCGGCAGCGTCAAAAGCCAGATCGGCCACCTGAAGAGCGCGGCCGGCGTCGCGGGTCTCATCAAGGCCACCCTCGCCCTTGAGAACCGCGTGCTCCCGCCAAGTGCGAATTTCCGCGAGCCGAATCCGAACATCAACTGGTCATCGATCCCTCTTGCCGTGAACGCGCAGGCGCGCCCGTGGCCCGACGCCCCCGACGGGGAACCGCGCCGCGCAGCCGTGAGTGCCTTCGGGTTCGGTGGCACCAACTTCCACGCGATCCTTGAGGAATATGTGCCCGCCTATCATGCGCGCGTCCTTGAAATCGGGGCGCTTGAGGACCCCGCGGGTGCAGCGACGTCCGCGACGGCCCCCCTGGCGGTCACCGGCCCAGGATCCATCGCGCCTCGGGCATCAGCCGCGGCCGCGCCGCCCGATGTGCCTGTCCTGACCATCGCCGCACCCGGTCTCGAAGGGCTTGCGCTCCGTGCAAAGGACGTCGCACGTGCGCTTGCAACCGACACGGGCGACCTTCAATCGAGCGTCCGCCGCCACCGCACCGCGACCGGTCACGCGCGCCTCGCGATCGCCGCATCGACGCGCGAGGAATTCGTGACGAAGCTCGGCCTCGCCGCGGAACGCATGGGCGACCCTGCCGCACGCGCCGCGCTATTGCCTGTGAAAGGCATCCACGTCCACGAGGGCGTGCGCCCCGGGACGCTCGCGTTCACGTTCCCCGGGCAAGGCAGCCAATATGCCAACATGCTCGGCGATGTTGTTGCCCTGCACCCGGTGGCCCGTGCCACCTTCGAGGAAGCGGATGCCGTCCTCGAACCCCTCATCGGACGCCGCCTGACCGCGCTCGTCTTCGCTGATCCTGCCACCGGTGACGCCGGCATCAGGGCCGCCGAGGCCGCCCTCCGGGAAACCGAGGTCACGCAGCCCGCCATGCTCGCCGCCGACATCGCCATCCTCCGGGTGCTCCAGTCGCACGGCGTGGAACCGGACGCGGTCGCCGGGCACAGTCTCGGGGAGTACGCGGCCCTCGTGGCCGCGGGCGTCATGCCCTTCAAGGACGCCCTCCTCGCAGTGAGCGCCCGCGGCAAGGAGATGGCGAACGTCCAATTGCCCGACATGGGGCGCATGGCGAGTGTGGTGGCGGACAGTGCCACCGTGGAGCGTATCCTCGCATCGATCGACGGGTACGTGGTGGCCGCGAACAAGAACGCGCCGGACCAGACCGTGATCGCAGGAGCCACCGGGCCCGTCACGGAAGCCATCGCCCGTTGCGAGAAGGACGGGTTGACCGTGATCCCGCTCAACGTGAGCGCCGCATTTCACACGGAGATTGTCGCGCCCGCGAGCGGCCCCCTCGGGAAGCTCCTCGCCACCCTCGACATCAGCGCGCCCCGCGTTCCCGTCATCGCGAACGTGAACGCAGAACCCTACCCGCAGGAGCCCCGCGCCATCGTGGACCTCCTTGCAAAGCAGGTCGCGGCACCCGTCGAATGGCAGCGCACGTTGGAACGCCTGCACGCGGATGGCACGCGGGTCTTCGTGGAATGCGGACCCAAGCGTGCCCTCACGGGACTCGTCCGATCCACGCTGGGGGACCGCGCCCACGCCATCCTCACGAACCATCCCAAGAAGGGTGGCGAAGCGAGCCTGAACGACGCCCTCGCGCAGTTGTGGGCCCTCGGGTTCGATGTGGCCTTCGCACGCGATAAGCCGGTGGCACCGCGTCCGGCGAACCCTGTCGCCATCACGAAGCCCGCTCCGGCCGCAGCATCCCGGGGAACCGCCCGTGCCGTGCAGGGTGCCTCCGCGTCGACACGGTCAGCCGTAGCCGAGTCGGATCGCCGTCGGACCGGCGGAATCCAGGCGTCCCTGAGGACCCATTTCGATGCGATCACGGCAGCCGTGGACGCCGAAGTCGTAGCTGCCCACGCCATCGGTGCCCGCGTGAGCGGTCTCGGCCTCGCCCTCGACGACATCGTCGTCTCCGGCGCGAGCCTCGGATTGCCCGGCGGCAGCCATCGCGTCTTCGACGACGCGAACGCGGACCGCCTCATGGCCGGGGAGAACCGGATCGACCGCCTCACCGCGGCGGACGCCCAACGATTCGTCGACAAGGGCATCACGCGCCTTGTCAAGGACGATCAGGACGCGCGCTTCGAAGCCATCACGGATGCGGCCCAGGTGATCAAGCTCGCGGCACGCCGCGGCGCCTTCGACATGGCCAAGGAATACGGCCTCGACCCCGAGCGCGTGGACGACTGGGACGTCACCACGAAGCTGGCCATCGCCGCCGGCCTCGATGCCCTCCGCGATGCCGGCATCCCCCTTGTGCGTGAGGAGGTCCTCACCTCCCGCAACACCCTCCTCCCGGGACGCTGGAAGCTGCCCGCCTCCATGCAGGCGGACACCGGGATCGTCTTCGCGAGTGCCTTCCCCGGCTACGACAACCTCGTCAAGGACGTGAGTCGCCACCTCGCTTCCCGGTATGCGGGAGCCACCCTCGATGAGATCACCGGCGTATTCACGGAGATCCTCGCCGAAGTCAAGGACCCCGCGCGTCGCGCGACCCTGACACGTTGGTTCGCGAAGGAGGCCGGCCGGCTCAGCGGGGCGCCGGGCCAGGATGCCGTGGAAGGATTCAGCCGGAAATTCCTGTTCCGCGTCCTCGCATTCGGCCACGCCCAGTTCGCCGAACTCATCGGCGCCCGCGGCCCCAACCTCCAGGTGAACGCGGCATGCGCGTCCACGAGCGCCGCCGTCACGGTCGCCGAAGACTGGATCCGCGCGGGCCGGGCAAAACGGGTGATCGTCATCGGCGCGGATGATGTCACGAGTGAGAACCTCCTCGAATGGATCGGGAGCGGATTCCTTGCGAGTGGTGCAGCAACGACCGAGGGCGCGGTCGAGGATGCGGCGCTGCCGTTCGATCAACGCCGCAACGGCATGATCGTCGGCATGGGCGCCGCCGGACTCGTCATCGAAACCGCAGCGAGCGCGGCCGAACGCGCCACCATCCCTGTGGCGCGTCTCGTGGCCACCCGCCTCGGGAACAGCGCCTACCACGGAAGCCGCCTCGATGTGGACCACATCGCAGGCGAAGTGGACGCATTCGTCCGCACCGCGGCCGATCGCATCGGCACGGATGCTGCAGCGCTGGCGGGCGATCTCGTCTTCATGAGCCACGAGACCTTCACACCGCCCCGCGGCGGAAGCGCGGGGGCCGAAGTGGCTGCGCTCCGGAAGGCATTCGGCGCGGATGCGACGCGCGTCCTCGTCACCAACGTGAAAGGATACACCGGGCACCCCATGGGTGCGGGCATCGAGGATGCCCTCTCCGTGAAGATCCTTCAACACGGCCGCGTGCCGCCCGTGGCGAACCTGCGCAAGCCGGATCCCGAATTCAGCGACCTCATGCTGTCCCGCGGCGGCGCCCACGACAGGCGGTTTGCGCTGCGCCTCGCAGCCGGATTCGGGAGCCAGCTCGCGCTCCTCCTCTTCGAGCGCGTTGCGCAAGGGGATGTGCGGGTCAGCGATGCGGCCACACGGGCGGCATGGCTCGCGCACATTGGGGGCGGGCGCCACGGAACCCTCGTGGTCGAGGATCGGACGCTGCGCCTCCTGACGGATCCCAACGATGGGGCCATGGCCGCCGCAGCCGTCCCGGCCCCGTCCGTGGCCACCCATGTGCCCGTGCAGCCGCGCCGACCGGCATCTCCGGCAGCCACCCTACCCGTGCTGCATGCCTCCTCGAGCGCCACGACCACCGCCAACATCGCCACCGCCGCGTCCGTGATTCCCGTGCCATCGCCTTCCGCGACCGATTCCGGGGCCAGCGTTCTTGCAACCCTCACAGCACTCGTGGCTGCCAAGACCGGCTACCCCGAGGATGCGCTCGATCCGGAACTCGACATGGAGGCGGACCTCGGCATCGACACGGTGAAACAGGCCGAGATCTTCGGCGCCATCCGCGACCGCTACCACCTGCCCCGCGAGGAAGGCATGCGGATCAAGGAGTATCCGACCCTCGCGAAGGTCGCCGGATACGTGACGAGCCGCATGGGCGGGCCGGCCGCGTCCGGCCCGGCAGGCAACGCGACGGCGCCGCCCGTGACCCCTGCACCTGCGGTTGCGGCACCCCCGATTCCGGCATCGCCGCCCCGGGGAGAATCAGCCTCCGCCATGGCGTCTGCGCCTACCCCCGCCACCCCTTCACCCAGCGAGGCGGAGCGGACGGAAGCGGGCACGTTCGACGACGACCCCCTGCCGGTGGTCATTGCGCTCGTTGCCGGGAAGACCGGGTATCCGGAGGACGCACTCGACCCCGAACTCGACCTCGAAGCCGACCTCGGCATCGACACCGTGAAACAGGCCGAGCTGTTCGGCCTCGTCCGCGACCGCTACAACATCCCGCGCGTCGATGGCGTCAAGCTGAAGGACTATCCGACCCTCGCGAAGATCGCGGGATTCGTCCGCGATCACCGCGCACCGGCCCCGACTGCTGCATCGGCTGCCGCAGCTCCGGGTCCGTCCTCCGGGATCGGTGGAACCGGGGGTTCCCCGCCGCGCATGATCGCCTTCGAGAACCACCGGATCGACGTGCCCGTCGCCGGCGTCCCGGAAGACAGCGCGGCGGTCGAAATCATGGTCACTGCCGCCGATGGTGTTGAAGCCGTGGACGAGATTTTCCGTGCCGCCCGCGCCCGCGCCGATGCCCTCGCGCGAGGCATGGCCCTCGTCCTGGTCGCACCCACCGGGGCGCCGTGGACTGCGAGCGTCCGGGGACTCGCCCGCGCCCTCCAGCGTGAATTCCCCGCAAGTCGCGTCCGCGCCCTCGAAACCGACGTGGACGGCGCCGAAGCGGAAGCGGCCGCACGAGCGGTCCTCGCACTCGATGACCTCGATGCATCATTCATCGGGGGCGAATGGCACGTCGCCCGGGCCCATGTGGTGTCGCCCGATTCCGAGGCAGCGGTCGCGGTGGCACCCGGATCCCGTGTGCTTGCAACGGGCGGAGGCGCGGGCATCACCGCCGCATGCGCCATTTCCCTCGCCCAAACCGTACCGGACCTCAGGTTCACGCTCGTTGGACGAACGCAACTTCCGGAAGACGCGGACACCCTTGCCGACCTCGACGACGCGGCCATCGCACGCTTCCGGGACGTGGCGACCGCGCGCCTCAAGGAGCGGGGCGAACGCGCAACGCCTGTCGCGGTGGCCCGCGCCATCGCGCCCACCCTGCGCGCGTCCGACGTGGCTCGAACCATGCGCGCCATCCGGGCGGCCGGTGCTGCGGACGTGGACTACGTGGCTGCGGATGTCGCCGACGCGGAAGCCATCGCCGTGCTCCCGCGCCCGGACGTCATCATCCACGGGGCAGGCATGGAGGAATCGCGCCCCCTCGCCGACAAGACGGAGGACGCCTTCCTCCGGACCGCGCGCCCGAAAGCCGTGGCCGCCGAACACCTCGCGGCGGCCTTCCCGGACGCCACCCTCGTCCTCTTCGGCAGTGTCGCGGGCGCATTCGGGAATGCCGCGCAGGCGGATTACTCCGCAGCCAACGCGCACCTGAACGGCCTCGCGCAACGCCTCCGCGCCGCGGGCCGCAATGCCCGCGTCATGGCATGGACGGCATGGCGGGAAACAGGCATGGCGACCCGCGGCAGCACCCTCACCGTGCTCGATGCGCTCGGTGTGGAGGCCCTCGGAACGGAGGAAGGGACGACGGCGTTCCTCGAAGCCCTCAAGGGTCCGGCCCGCGACGTGGTCATTGTGAAGGGACTCGGTCCCCTTGAACCGTCCTTTGCGTCCGGAGCAGCGCCCGCGTCCGCTCCCGCGACCGGCACAACACCGGTGCCTGCATCCGCGACCGGGCCTTCAACCGCGCCGGCGTCAGCGCCTCCGCATGCGCCGGATGTTGAGGTTGTCACGAGGGTGGACGCCCTCGACCCCGCCACCCACGCATTCCTGCGGGACCACGCGGTGGACGGGACGCCGTACCTGCCGGGCGTCCTGGGCATTGCCCGGTTCACGCGCCTTGCACGCGACGTCGGCCTTCCCGGGAATGTGCATGTGGTCGAGGCATCGTTCGGCTACCCCGTCAAGTTCCTGAAGGGCGCAGTGGAGGTCACGGCCGAAGCGACCCGTGTCGATGGCGATGCCGTCACGTGCCGGCTCACAACGACTCCGCCCGGTCCGCGGCCCGAGGCCCGCACCCATTTCACGGCGCGCGTCACGGCGGATCCCGTCGATGCGCTTCCGGAGGCGCCGACCGGCGACATGCCGCTTGAAACCGTTCTCGACTGGAATCAGGACGCGATCTACAGCCGCTTCTTCCACGGCGCAACGTTCCGCGTCCTTGCCGCAACCGAAGCCGTTGCCCCCCGCGGCATGCGCGTGCGCACGGCCGTTCCAGCGTCCCTTCCGGATGACCCGGCACTGGCATCGGAAACGGATGCGCTCCATGCGCTCGCCATCGAAGCGGCGTTGCAGTGCGCCGGCCTCCATGCATGGGCCGTCCAGGGCATCAGTGGCCTTCCCCATGGCCTCCATGGCGTGCGCGTGCGAGGCTACCCCGTCCGTGTGACCGCACGCTTCATCGAAGCCATCGATGGGCGACCCGTGTACGAAGCATGGGGCACGGATGCGGACGGCAGCACCGTGCTTCATGTGGCCCGCATCGAACTCGTCCCCATCGGTCCCGCGGATCCAGCAACGCTGCCGACCGATGTCGTCCCGGTGGCAGTCGATTCCGTGGGCGGCCACGATGTCTGCCGCGTGTCCGTGGCAGCGGTTGCCGAGGCGCTCGACGCGGACCCGCTTGCCCTCATGCCCCTCCTCACCGATGAGGAATCGGAGCGCCTTGCCTCGTTCGACGTGCCGAAGCGGCGCCATGAATGGGCCGCCGCCACCCTCGCTGCGAAGGCCGCCCTTGCCCGGCTCGCGCCGGTGCCGTGGCATCAGCATGGCACGCGACGGGCCGAGGACGGCGCCCGCGAGCCCACGCGGGCAGGGCTCGGGATCAGCGTCGCCCATGGCGCCGGGATCGGGGTCGCGGTGGCGTGGCGGACCGGGCCCGAGGCGACGGTGGTGGCCGCCGGCCTCGATGTGGAGCACGTCGAGCCGCGACCGGCGTCCTGGGCGGAGGAGGCCTTCGCGCCCGGCGAGCGAGCAGCCCTCACTACGCCGGAATCCGAGACACGGGCGTGGGCGTTGAAGGAGGCGTTCCTGAAAGCCCTGCGGCTCGGCCTCAGCGTGGACCTCCACCGCATCCAGGTGGATCTTGCGACCCGGGAACCCTCGTTCGATGTGGGTGGCGATGCGAAGGCTGCATACAGCGCACTCGGCGCGCCCCGCGTCCGGGCCCACGAGCACGCAGCGGGCAACATTCGGTTCGCGTTGGTGGCCCTGACGCGAAAATGAACACGCCTCATCCGGTGGAATTGGGGCGGGACGGGGAGTGTGACGTGTT
>JBFILE010000115.1:0-10345 GCA_041599855.1 Thermoplasmatota archaeon | reverse complement strand
CTGGTGGGGGCCCAACCGTCGCACCCACCCCTCGCAGCCCGCGTGATCCCGTTACGTTGGCACCCCCAAGTCTTTCCCCTCAGGGCCTCCGCCGTTTGGGGGAAGGGGGGCTCTGACCTCCGCAGACGGCGAAGCCGTCGAGGACAAAGACCAGCGAACGAAACGAGTTGACCTCGCGGCCCTGGTGAAGGGCGTACCGTGGAGGCGATGCGGGCGACGGCTTCGGCCAGTCCATTGCTTGGTGGCGCGCGCGCAAGCGCAGAATCAACAGAAAACGAACAGCCCGGGGCGCAATCGCGCCCCGGAACCGTTGCGTTCACCCGACGGTGACCGTGTCGTACTCGAAGAGCAGCGTGACCTGGTCGGGGTACGTGACCTTCTCGTGGATCAGGTAGTTCCCGGCAGCCGCGCGCCCGGCGACCTTCATGGTGTACGTGCCCTCGACCGCGCCGATCTGGAAGGAATCCGTCGGCGTTTCGCGGTCCAAGGTGACCCGGTGGACTTCCGCGCCATCCGGATCATAGACCGTCCACGTGAGCTCGGAGAGCGGGGGCGTGGGGGCCGGCGCTTCGCTGCCGAGGGTGAAATCGAGGCTGAGCACGGCACCCGACAGTTCGACCGGGACCTCCATGGTGGAACTCTCGTACGTGGCCGAGTTCAGGTTCGTGGCCGTCACGTTCTCCTCGAAATCGCGGAGGATGCGGTCGCCCGGGTTCGTCTTGAGGACGACCCAGACCTGCTTGCCCGCGCCCTTGGCTTCGCCCGCCGCGGGGCTTGCGGGGTCGTACACGCTGCCGTCCTTGTTCTTGACTTGGCCGTCCGCGGCGCGGGCGCCCTTGTCCATGACCATGAAGTGCGCGACCCACGAGGGCTTTCCCGTGAGGGGGTCCGGGTAGTTCGCACCGTTCCGCGTGACCGAGGCGTCGCCCCAGCCGGCCGCGAGGAGGCGGACCTTCGGGATCGACGTGTCGCCGACTCCGGAATCCCCGTGCTCGTCGAAGTCGAGGGCCACGCCGCCGGCCTGGAAGACCTTCGCGGGGTCGCCGGCAAAGCTCGACATCTCGAAGCCCCAGGATTCGCTCGGGAATGAGAAGCTGATGGGGGCCGTGCCCGCTCCGCCCGGGAAGCCCGGCGGGAACGCGAAGGTGGCGCCAGGGGATTCGAAGGTGCCGGCAACGATGCCGGTGTTCGACGCCGCGTCCACATCGATGGTGGCGGAGCCGTTGCCGGACATGAGGCCGGTGCCGTCATATGCGAAGCCGCGCGCGAATTTGGCGTTCGTGGCCGAGGCCTTGTACGTCGTCACGGGGGCGGGGTCGTCCCCGAAGCACCCGGCGCCGGCGATTGCGGCGACCAGGAGCACGCCCATGAGGATCCCACGAGGGAGCATGGGCCGCCTCAACGAGGCCCCGGGTTATTACACTATTCGATACGTCAGGAAGGCATCGGGGCATGCCGAAGAGGCGTCAGCCGGGCCCGCGGGATTTCAACCATCGGCGCACAAGACGTAAAAACCCCCTGAGCGTCCTTGGGGTTGACGCTGCCATGTCCCGCTTGTCCGTTCTCGTCGCTTCCCTTGCCCTTCTCCTCGGGCCGGCACTCGCCGGTTGCCTCCAACTTGAGGAATCCTCCACCGACCCGACCTTCGCCGCCAACGTGTCGAATGACGACACCGGTTCCGGCGAGGTCGGGTCCGGATCCGGGAATGGGGCGACAGCGCCGGGCGACGTCCATGAAGCGGATCCCGCCGATGGGGACGCGGGTGCCAACGAGACATCCTCCGCCGGCGGATCGGACGATGAACGGCTCGACTCCCACAGTTCAGGTGCGAACGGCGACGGGAACATGACCGCCGCGGAACGGGATTCCTCGGGGAACACGTCATCGTCGGACGCGGGCAGCGGCTCGAATGACACGGCGCCTGCAGGTTCCGACGCAGATTCCTCGACAAACGGCGGGGCCTCGGATGGCCCGGCCGGGAACGAGACGGGAACCGACGAGGACACCTCGGCCTCGGGGACCGGCAACAACACCGCGAACCCGGATGATCCGCAGGGCTCCGGCGGGAACGAGACCGCCCCCACCGACCCGCCGACCCCTGACACCAACACGACCGCTCCCCCGCCTGACCCGTCCAAGACCCATTGGTTGAACGGGACCGTGGACCCCGGCCTCGGGATCGGGATCGTGAACCCACCCCGTTACCTGTCCAAATCGTTCAGCATCACGAATTCCACCACCCACATGGTCATCGAGGTGGATGCGAACGCCCGCGTCGAGGTCATCGTGACGGACCCCTCGGGCAAGGTGATCCACTCACGGACCGACGACGACCACAGGAAGGTCGTGGAAATCACGAAGACCGGATCGTGGAAGGTGCGCATCAACGACGCCGGGAACACCGCGAGCGTGGTGTCCGCGTTCGCGCTCTTCCCGGGCGAGCCGGCGAAAACGTACACGTCGTTCTGAGTGATCCCGTCAGTCGCCGATTGCCCTCGCGCTCTCCGCGGGGGCCTTCCGCGCGACCGCCCCCTCAGGCTTCCCCTCGATTCCCAGGAACACGCGAAGCACGAACAGGCTGAGCACGGTTCCCGCCCACGCGTACACGCCGGCCCCCAGGATGACGCCCGCGAAACCAAGGATGCCGCGCAGCCACAGGACGAGGGCGGCGACGGCGCCCGTGGACGCGAACAGGAAGAGGAGGGTGACGAGGGTGCTGGCGAGGTGATCACTGACAAAGCGGATGCTCCTGCGAACTCCGGACAGGAATCCCGACCCGTCGAGGACGATGGCGTAGGGCGCGAACAGGAGGAGACTTTCCATGACGAGTACGCCGACGATTCCTGCGCGGGCACCGGGGATCAGGCTCGCAGCCAACGCGGCCACCGTTGCCACGACGGCGAGGACGAGGCGGTAGATGGCGAGCGGGGGCCCGCGGGCGAGGGCCCCGTCGACGAACGCCATCCGGGCGTCGCCAAGGGTGGGCTCGTCGGGGAGCGCCCCGGGCTCGGCGCGGGCGACGCGCGGGTCCACGTGGAGGCGCTTGAGGGCGGTGAGGTAGCCGGCTTCCGCAAACGCGAGGATGATCAACATCACGATGGCGAGGAACCCGCCGGCGACAAGGTCACGACCGCCATACTCGAGGAGCGCGCCGGGCACGTCGAAGAGGTCGAGGATGGAGGGGAGCGCGCCGGGAACGGCGAAGGCGTACGGCGGCTCGTCGCCGATGTGGTACGGCCCCAGGTCGAGGTTCGGGATGCCTTGGGCGGCGACCACGACGAGGAGGATGACCACCGCATCCTGCACGAGGGGGACCAGCGCGGCGACGGGGCGCCGCACCACGTCGTCAACGCTTTGTCCGAAGACTTCGCCGACGCCGTCCATGGGCCGCTTCCACCCCCCGCGGTCGCATAATCATAGCGTTTCCGGCCCACCCGATTCCGCGTCGGACGTGGCCGATTCCTGCGCCCTGCGACCCACGGTTCGCGGCAGCTTGTTGTTCCCGGCCCGCTCCGGCCGATAGCGCAGCGATTCCACGGGCCGTCCATCGACAAGGTGGTCGGCGGCGATGCGACGTGCGGCGTCCTCGTCCACGTGATCATACCAGACGCCTTCCGGGTACACGACGACCATGGGCCCGTGACCACACTGGTTCAGGCATCCGCTGCGGTTCACGCGGACGACATCGCGCAGGCCCGCAGCCTTCACCGCGTCCTTCATGATGCCGCGCACGGCGACAGCGGGCCCTTCCGCGGCGCACCACGGCCCATACGTGCAGGCGAACACGTGGCGCTCGTAGGGGCGTTCCGGACCCGGTGCATCGTCGGCCACATGGCCGGATGCGCGGTCCATTCCCCATGAGCCCTTCGATCCCTCCGCGCGGCGCCGCGCCTCTGGTCGCGGCCGCCGAAGGCTTCATCAGGGCGAGGCGGCTCCCGCGATTCATGGATTCCATCGCGGACGAGATCGACCACATCCGAACGGCGATCGAAACGATGAAGGGCACGATCCTGCCCGTGCACGATTCCCCCGACGCGGACGACGCGGTCGAACTGGACATGGACGTGGACGCGTTCGTGGACGCGGGGTTCACCCTCGGCGGCGGCGTGTTCTACCTGCATATCCAGGAGGACCTCGGGGACGAGGACGACGACGACCACGACGACGACTCGGACGAGCCCGGGGAACCCGTGGCCGTGACGGTCAGCTTCCTCCGGGAAGGTCGCTTCCACGTGTACTACCGCGCGGACGAGATCTGGGAAGCCCGCATGATCGCCGAGTTCGAGAAGCACAAGCACGACAGCCACGGCCACGACGAGGAGGAGGTTGACCTCGAGGACGCGGACCCGGAGGACGTGGCCGACGAGATCCTGTCCTTCGCCGAGGACAACGACTTCGACCTGAAGCGTGACGTGAACCGCGTCATCACCGAGTACTGGGAGGACGTCGAGATCAACACCGACGACCTCAACGAGGGTGAGCGCCGCGTCGTCATGAAGGCGAACGCGCTGGTGCGCATGGCCGCGAAGAAGAGCGAGTAGGCGTTCTCATTCGTCAGCCGGGGGGATGGATGGCCGGCCGGACCCGGAACGGCCCCATCCCCTGCGAGGGCAGCCCGGACACGGATTCCTGCACTCGCACCCCTCCCCCGGATCTTGATCCGTCCACCCACCGATCCGGGTTCCATTGTGTCACCCCCCGCGGGGGTCTCGTTCTCCTTATCTTCTCCCACGCCCAGGTCGCACGCGCGCAGCCTGCACGCGCTGCATGCGCGCATCCGATGTGACACAAGGCTTAAGGCTGGATATCACGCGGATCGGATTGTTGCCTGCCCCTGTCTGCCACAGAGGCACCATTCCGTAAGGTAGCTGGAGAGATCATCGTGTACCGCCCCCGAGAGCGAAGCTTCCGCTTCGCATCCTACGCGCATCCGCGCGCCGCGCCCCACCGGGCCGGCGCCCCCCGCGCACTCGGGGTGCTTCTCGCCATCCTCGCGGCCTCCTCCATCCTCACCGCGCCCGGTTTCACGGCAGAAGCCCAAGGGACCGGATGCGACCTCAGCGTCCCCACGCCCGCAGTTTCCCCGCATATCGGTGAAGCCGCCGGCGCCCTGTCCTTCTGGATCGACAAGGAGAACTGCACCGATGTCCACGACCAGCCCGTCACCCTCGCCCTGCGCGACGCGGACGGCTGCGTCCTCCTGGCCCGCGAGATCCGCGTGAACATCGAAAGCGGCGCCGCACGCGGAGCCGCCTCGTTCCCGAACCTGCGTCTTGCCGAGGAACGCGACCGCTCGTGCCGCTACTTCCCGGCCGGGTCCGGTTCGTGGACGATCACGGCCCGCGTGTCGGTGCCCGTGGACGGCGCGGCGGATCCGAACCCGAACGACAACACGAACGACATCTCCGTCATCGTGGACCCGGCGATCGCCGCGAGCCTCGACCATTACGAAACCGTCCGGAACGCCCGGCCCTCCGGCGGCGACTTCCGCATCTACGAGGGTCGCGATGTGACCTTCGAAGTCATCGTCAAGAATGAAGGCCACCGCGCGGGCACCGTGGACGCGCGACTCGTGCTCTTCCCCGTGGACAGCGCGGGCCGCACGCGCCCCATGGCGAGCGAACCGTACCTCCTCCCCGACTCCGGCTGGAACTACGTGGACGCCGCGGAAGGCACGACCCCTGCAACCGGCGTCTTCCGTTTCACGTGGACGCCGACGCGCGAACCGTTCCCGGCCGAGACCTCGGGCGTCGACATCCAACTCCGCATCGGCGCAACCAGCGGCGACCGCTCCGCGTTCACCACATGGATCACGGGGGCGCCGTTCGAACTGCGTCGCTTCGAGGGTCCGGAAGGCCCCGTGCTCGAAGGCAAGAACTACACCGTCCTCGCGGACGTGAAATCGACGGGCACCGCGACCTTCACCGGCAAGGCATCCCTCGATGCGGTGGCGGTGGACGCGAACGGCGTCGCGGTGTACGCGAAGCGCATCGGCGACGTCCTCGTGCAGAGCACCCCGGATGTCACCGTCACCCCCATTTCCTGGACCTGGCAGCCCGAGGTCCCCCTCGGCAACGCGGCCGGATGGCACCTCCGCTCGCGGCTCCTTGACGACGCCGGCGTCACCCTCCTTGAGAAGACCCTGGCCACATTCTATGAGGTCGCGTCCGAGACCGATGTCTCCGTGGCATCGTTCCGCGCGATCCTCGATTCCGGGGAAGACCTCGCCTCGCGCAACGAGAACGTGGCCCTCGGCCAGTCCATGCGCCTGGAAGCGTCCGTGGCGAACACGGGCCGTTCCGCAACCGCGGTGAACGTCACGTTCTCCGTCGTGGACGCGAACGGGACCCTGCGCGTGATCAAGGCGTTCGACAGCGTGCGCATGCCCCGGAACGGCACCTCGGACCTTTCGACGACGTGGCAGCCGGATGCGGTCGGCGAGTACACCCTGATCGTGCGCGCAGCCGGCAACGCCTACGAACGCACGCCGCAGGACAACCGCCGCGAACTCCGCGTCCTCGTGCGCGAAGTGTTCCCGTACGCGGTCTCGGGCCTCGCGACCCAGGCCCGGAACCCGTCCCTGAAGGAGGCCTTCCACGCAAGCGTCGATGTCCGGAATGTGCGCTCCGACATCCTGGACGCTCCGGATTTCCGCGTCATCGTGCAGGAACTCGGCGCCGACGTCATCATCAACCACACGATGGACGCCCCGCGGTTCCGCACCGACACGAGCCGCCGGTACGACTTCAACTTCACACCCACCATGGAATCCTTCCATGTGCGCGGGTGCATCTCCGACCGCGCGGGCCAGCAGTTCTCATGCTCCGGCGTCGCCGGCCCCTTCCGCGTCGTGAGCCCCCTCGCGGCGAACCCGACATTCACCTTCTTCGCGGGCGATGCCCCCGTCGCCCCCGGCGAGTCGGTGGAAGGCCGCGGCAACCTGACGGCGGGCATCTCGTTCAAGCGATCCAACGAGGCCGCATCCTGGACGGGAAACCTCACCCTCGCGCTCTCGGTCTTCACCGGGGACACGCGGGTCGCGGGCCCGCTCCGGCAGGAACGCGCCGTCACCCCGGTCACGGACCGCGTGGAAGCCACGTTCGCGGACATCCTCGACCTTGGCAGTCTCCGGTACCCGTGCGGCGGGGAACTCCCTCTGCGCATCGTGGTCGAAGTCGAGAACCTCCGCTTCCCGAGCGGGTTCACGGCGCTCCCGAACACGGGAATGCGCGCCTTCCTCACCGGCCCCTCGGGCACGGTCGATGAATGGAACGACATCCCCTTCGAGATCCTCCTCCTCTCCGAGGATGGCGCAAGCGGCCTCCCGGACATGGCCTGGCTGGACCTGAAGGGCACGTGGGCGAAGGCGCCCGGCAACCCCTTCGAGGTCGCAAGCTGGACCATCACGAAGGATGCGTTCGGATGCAACGGCGTCGGCCGCGCGGAACTCCCCGTCCAGTGGCCCGCGGCAATCCCGGACGACTTCGAGCCCGACGTGGACGGCGAGCGACTCACCCTCGAACTCGAAGTCACGTACCAGGCTCCCGGCGGCGCCCTCCGCCCCGTGGAAACCATCCCCCTCGACCTCAAGGTCATCCCGAAGCCCCACCTCGCCCTCACGAACGCGAGCCGCATCTACACGCGCACCGGCGAAGCGGACGCGAAGGCGCACGAAGACGTGCGCATCGTGAACGCCTCGGCCGCCGTCATCGACGGCGCGGACCCGGAGCGGATGCGGCTCGTGGAAATCGCGGTCAGGAACGCGGGCCACGGCGCCACCACCGGCCCCTTCACCATCCAGGTCGGAAGCGGTGACCGCCGCGTCGACATCACGGGCCCCTCCTCCGTCGCGCCCGGTGAAACCGTGGTCTACCGCACCCGCATCCCTTTCGACAACGGCCTCCAACTCCTCCCCGTGAAGCTCGACGCGTCCCGCGCGGGCGACCAGGGCACGGCGGATCACGCCCGCATCCTGTACGCGTTCCTCGCGGACTTCGCCATCGAAGGCGGCGCCCCGGCCACCCGGGAACGCGACCTGCATCTCGCGGTCGATGCGCCGGGTGCGACCGAGGTCGCCTTCCGCATGACCGGCCGCCCCACGTGGGAACGCTGGCAACCCTTCGGCCACGGCTCGTACCTCTACGAGTGGCCTCAACTCCTCCCGGGCGAGGGCACGAGCAACCTCTCCGTGGATGCCCGTGTCCGCGTCACCCTCCCGGGCGGCATCCAGTTCCTCGTCGACGACCTGTCGGCATCCATCCTGTACGACCGCCAACCGCCGGTCGTCACCCCCGAACCCCTCGGGACCACCCAGAACGGTCGCCTCGTGGACGCGGTCGTCGCCTTCCACCTGGACGAGCCCGGCACCGCCACCCTCGTATGCAGCGGCACCCCGGTCCTCACCGAGGTCGACGGGACGCTCACCCGGTTCACGGCGAAGCTCGATTCCCTGTACCCGGCCTCCTACGTGGCGTGCAGCGCCACGGCGGCCGACATCCTCGGGAACGCGGCGCGGCCCCAGGCGATCGACGTGATCACGCCGGCCATCCCGCCCGCGGACGTCACGGAACTCGTCACCGCGTACAGCGTCATCCCGAACCGCGTGAGCCTGTCATGGGGCGCCCCCGCGGACGACGGCGGATCCGCGATCACCGGCTACGCGGTCGTGGAGCGCGTGACCGCAGAAGGATCCGCGTGCCGCGTGGCCGCAGTGACGTCGCCCTCGATCACGGAGACCGTCATCGACCTTGCGCGGACCGGCCTCGACGAGTACCTCGCGAGCGGGTCCCGCCTGTACCGGGTCGTGGCCCTGAACGACGCGCGCACCGAGAGCGACGTGCGGACGCGGGAATGCGTGACCGCGACCCCGGCCACCATGACCGCGGTCGCGGTCCACCCGCAGGTGATGCCCCTCGTCGCCACCGCGACCTTGTCGAGTCTCGTCCTCGCCCTTGCCGCCACGGTCGTGGTCCGGGGCGGCGGCGCGAGCTGGCAGACCCGGTACGACCGCCGCCGCGCGGGCCGCGGCATCGACTGGTCGCGGGCGGCGGCCGCGTGGACCGCCCTCGTCGCGCGCATCCGCACCGGCGCGACGGATGCGCAGGGGAAGCTTGCCACGATGCGGGCGGCACGGTCGCCCGGGTCCGCGGCGGCCCCGGCCATCGAGGATGCGGCGGAAGCATTCGAAGTCCAGGGAGGCGTTGAGGAATGATGAGCGCGTTGCGACGGAACAGGCATGAGAGCGAGCTTTTCCGGATCCTGGATGCCATCGATCAGGCGTTCCGCTTGATCCCCCGTGACCGCGCGCCGAAGGACACGCTCCTCCGGTATGAGCGCGCCCACGCGGCCATCTTCCGCGAGAACGAACCGGTGCGCGCCCTCGATCGCGCGGCGCGGCTCCTTGAGGATGTGACCCGTTTCGCGGAGGTCACCCGCGGCGACGATTACGCGCGCCTCGTGCACAGCCTCGCGCGCATGGACCTCCTCGATTCGGCGGGCGCCGTCGCCAGCTACGTGGAGGACCCCCTGGTCAGCGCGGTCGCGTTCGATGCCCATGGCGCCCTCGCGACGCGCCGCGTGATGACGGAGCGCGGCCACGATGTGCGGCGGCGACTCAAGGACCTTGAACACCGGGTCGATGAGGCGGACGGCCGCGCCCGCGACCTTGAGGAAGCCCTCGGTGCGACCCCGGACAGTCCGGCGGCACCCCTCGTCCATGCGACGCGGGAGGCCCGCCGCGAAGCCGCGTCGCTCCTGACGGCCATCGAAGCCCTGCGGAAGGATGCGGAATCCGCGCGGCTGGACCGGGTCACGGACGCCGTGGCCGAGTTCACGACTGCGCGGAGCGGATTCTACGACCGTGTCGGAACACTGACGCGACGTGTCCGGGACCTCGATGACTGGATCCGTCCCTATGGCAACGGCAACCTGGACGACCTTGCGAAGGTCCTCGGCAAGGCCCTGGAACCGGTGCGCCGCATCCACCGTGGCTCCGGCGGGTCCGGCCGGCAGGCCGTCCTCGGCGTCCTTCGCGCCGTCCTCGAACACCCGTCCCCCGAGGTGAAGGAACGACTCGTGCAGCATGTGTACGAATCGCTTGCGCGGGAAGAGTCCCGGTTCATCGAGACTTGATGCCGCCCAAGGGGCGTGGGGCGCGCGCCGGGGGTGCCCACTTAAGGCCCTCTCCCTTGAAGCCGTGGCCGGTGCCGGGGGAGGCGGAGCCGACCAACTCGCTGCGCTCGCTGGTCCCTGTCCTCGGCGGCCTCGCCGCCTGCGGAGCCGACCAGCGTACTGGTCCCTGTCCTCGGCGGCCTCGCCGCCTGCGGAGCCGGCGGAGGGGAGCCGT
>JBFILE010000114.1:0-10359 GCA_041599855.1 Thermoplasmatota archaeon | reverse complement strand
CGTCTGCGCCGCCGGGACATCGCCATCGGCCTGATCCCCCTCATCCTTCTTGTGCCGTGGATCGACCGCATCCTGTGGGCCCACGGCGACGTGCGCTTCGGTGGACTCGGCGTCCACAGCAGCCGCATCTGTGGCCTGACCTCGCCCGGACTCCCCGCGGACTGTTACGCATCCTTCGCCCTTCCGATGACCGTTTCCCTTGCCGCGATCCTCGCTGCCGCACTCATGGTCCTGGTTGCCTGGCGCATGCCTCAAGCCCGCGCGCGACCGGTCGCCGCGGCAGGCGCGTTCCTCGCATCGTCTTGGCTGGCATTGCTTGTCGAAGGTGCCACGAAGCGTCGCCTCACCTCCTACGAGATCGGCATCGACCACCTCCTCCTGTTCATGGCCCAGCCGTGGACGCTGCTCCGGACCGTCATGCTCCTCGGTGCCGGCATTTTTCTATTCCTCGCGGCCCGCCGCCTCCGCGCGGGCGGGGCCTCGGCTGGTTCCGGCGCTGAATCCTGACCGGGTCGTGCGGTGGCCGCCCTGCGCGAGCCCCGCGAACGGCCACCCCGGCGCCGTCAAGGTCTCCGCAGACCCCATACGTTCATTGCCTCCCTCCGTATCGGACGCCTCATGCCTGCGGAACGTCGTGGATCCTTCGACGACCTCCCCCTGTCCGAGCGGGCCCGGGACGTCGTCCACGCCCTCGGCTGGACCGCCCCGACCCCCATCCAGACGGGAGTGATCCCCCAACTCGTCCACCACCGCGACGTGATCGGTCGCGCCGAAACGGGATCCGGGAAGACAGCAGCGTTCGGCCTCGCCCTCGTGGATGCCATCGAGGCGCCCGGCATCCAGGCGCTTGTCCTTGCGCCTACGCGCGAACTCGCCCAGCAGGTCGCCTCCGACCTGAACATCCTCGCCGCCACCGCACCCTTCCGAGCCATCGCCATCCACGGCGGCGTACCCATCGAGCCCCAGGTGCCCGCCCTCGGAGACGACTCGATCACCTGCATCGTTGCCACCACGGGGCGTCTCCTCGACCTCTGCCGCGAACGCCCCCACATCCTCGCCGGCATCACCCACGTCATCATCGACGAAGCCGACCGGATGCTCGACCTCGGGTTCCTTCCCGAAGTGGAGCGCGTGCTGAAGCTCATCCCGAGCACCCATCAGACCGCGCTGTTCTCGGCCACGCTGCCGAAGAAGATCGCGGACCTCGCGCACCAGTACATGGCACACCCGCGCGTCATCGAGGTCGGCGACCACACACCCGACACGGCGACCCATTACCGCGTCGACATCCATTCCGCCCACAAGTTCGTGGCGCTCATCGCGCTCCTCGAAAAGGAGAATCCCACCTCGGCGCTGGTGTTCGCGCGCACCCGGCAAGGCGCCCGGACCCTCGCGCAGCAGCTGAAGGCGGCGGAAGTCCGCGCGGAAGCCTTCCACGGCGACCTCGACCAGCACTCGCGGGAAGACGTGGTCGCGGCATTGAAGAGCGGACGCGTGCGCATCGTCGTAGCAACCGACGTCGCGGCGCGAGGGCTCCACGTTCCCGGCCTCACCCACGTCATCAACTACGATGCGCCGGAGGATGCCGAGGCGTATGTGCATCGCGCCGGACGCACCGCCCGGTCCGGGAAATCGGGACGCGTGTTCACCCTCGTCACCGAGAACGACGTGGACCACGTGGCCAAGGCCGAGCAGGGCGCGCACGCGCGATTTCAATCGTATGTGCTGCCGGGGACCCCCGCCATGCCCGAGGGCGCGACCCTCACGCGGGATGAACCGCTGACAACCGCGCCGCCGGGTCGATCCGTCGGCGGCGGCTACGCGAAGGGCGCCAAGAAGAAGAAGGAAGGGTCCCCGCCGAAGTCACCCGGGTGGACGCCGAAGACGAAGGCGAAGGATCGCTCGAAATCGCGGAAGCGCCCCGAATTCGACCTGCCGCCGTCGCGCCGCGGCGGCGAGTGACCGCCCGCGCATGGGGTTGCGGCACCGCCGGTCTCCGGGGAAAGCCCATAACGGGCCTCGTGCATGATGCGTCATGCGTGGCTCCCTCGCGACCGCCGTTGCCCTGATCCTGTCCATCTCCGCCTTCGGGATCACACCGGGCGCCCAAGCCGAAGAGGCGCCGGCCGGGAGCGGTGCCGTGACCTCATTCTCGTGGGCGACCACGGCTCCCCTCGGGGACACCGCGGCCCGCGTGTCCCTGACCCTCCTTGAGCCGAGTGTGTGCTCCTGGCACTTCCACGCGGCCGGCTCCCAGGCTCCCCGCGGAGGCCCGTTCATGTTCGAGAGCCTCGCCAACGACACCGAGGGCCGGATCTCGGGCGTCCGCGTCTCCAGTTACAAGAACACCCAGGTCCATGTCGGCGACGTGGTGGATTCGCGGGCGCCCGTGCGCGTCGCGGACCAGGTGACCGTGTTCCCCACCGGCACATGGGCCGGGCAGGGCTGGGTGAACTTCACGGCCCCCGCCATGCCGGACGCGTACACGTTCACCGTGGGGGGCCTCGGACTTGCACCCACCCAGCAGGAACTCGGCCGCCTCGGTTCCTGGAGCCTCAAACTCGAAGTCTCATGCGACCATGCATTCGACGTGGATGGCGTGTCCGGAAGCCACGAACTCATGCTCTGGAGCGGGACCAACATGCAGGGAGGCATCGGGGTCTTCGAGAGTCTCGCCGTCGATGTCTCAACAGGCGACCGTGTCGAGCGCGAGTTCACCACGCCTGTTGTCCAGAACGAACTCTGGTTCAAGCGCTACAACGAGGTCGGGCACATGGGCACGCTCACCCGGACCACGCCTGACGGTGTCACCACGTGGGATCTCCTGGATGAGCTGGAAGTGCAGGTGTACGATGCCACCGGGCCCGGAATGCACCGCTTCGACCTCGACCGTGTCGCCCTCGATTTCTTCAGCACCATGGGTGGCGCCTCGTACGGCCTTGCGGATCTCGCGTCGCTCGATCAGCTCGCCGACGCGTGACGGCGCGGGGCCCAAGGGCCACGCAGCACGTGTAGCGCTCCGTCGTGCGGCGGCGGAAACCGGGATTCGCAGGCATCGACGACACGCGGGGGCATCTTTCTCCAACGGAGCACCGGCGACGTCGGCGCGCGCCGTCGGCCGTGGAAGGAGGCCCTGCGCGACCGCACGCAGGCCCATCGAGGGCGGGCGCGCGCCATGACGCGAAGTGACCGGCCGGATCATTTCGGCGCCGCGCGGGGCAGGGAAACCGCGAACGTCGATCCCTCCCCCCTTGCGTCGGATCCTTCATCGCACCATGCCCGACCGTTGTACGACTCGACGATTCGTCGGACAACGTACAATGCGAGTCCCGTCGGTTGTCCTTCACGCAGGTCGCTGTCGGGGAAGGGATCGAACGCATGCATCCGCTGTTCCGGCGTCAGTGGGGGACCGTGGTCGGTGACGCGGAGGATCACCGTGTTGCGCTCCGCGGTCGCCTGGACCAGGACCCGACCCTTGCGGGGACTCGCCGCGATGGCGTGGGAGAGCATTCCCCACACCACCTGGGTGGCGTCCTCCATGGTCACGGCCACGCGCAGCGACCGGTCCACGCGTCGGTCGAATTCCACCCCGGCATCCCGCGCCGGCTCGATGGCCGACTGGATGGTGGTCTCGATGACGCTGGCGAGATCGGTGGACTGATCTCCCGGCGCTTCCGGCGTGCCGCGGTCGTGACGGGCGGCAAGAAGGACGTCATCCACGATGGCGCTCAGGCGCGCCACGTTCCGGGTGATCGTGGCCAGCGCGCGATCCCTCACCTCGGGTCGGGCCCCACTTTCCGAGTTCAACAGATGCAGTTGGATCCTGATGGGAGTCAACGGGGTCTTCAACTCGTGCGCGGCCCGATTGATGAAGCGGGAGCGTTCCTCATCCGCTTCGCGAAGGCGGTCGATCGCGGACACATGCTGCTCCTCCTGAAGCACCACAAGCGTGCCCCATGCGAGGACGAGGTTTCCGGTTGCACCGAATGCGTGGGCGACCCACCACGTAAGGCCCCAAGGAACGGATGGCATGAAGAAGATCGATTGCTGGAGGGTGAGGAGCAGGCCCACAAGAAGGATCGGATTCGCCCGACCCATGGGCGCGCCATGCCGGACGCCGGTCCGGATCATGCGCCAGAATCGGATGCATGCGAAGGTGACCACCCCGATGGCGAGTCCTTCGATACCAAGGCGGATGACGTTCAGGGAAGACGGGGATGCCGAGGATGCGGCGGCCCCGATTGTCCCGGCTGCCAGGTAGCCGATCCCGCAGACGAGCACGGTTCCGACGGCAGCGAGAATCACGTTTCGCATTCGCTGGGTTGGTTCGAAGCGGCGGGTGCTCGAAAGGCCGATGAGGGCTGCACCGAACACGACGCGGGACGCGGGTCCGTACACGAGAAACTGGAACGGCGGTGTCGAGTTCGTGAATACGCCGTGCCAGATGTAGATGGACGCGAATCCGAGGAGCGCGATGCCGATGGCCAGGGAACGCGCGTCTCCGCTGCCGAGGTGTGCGCGAAGGGCAAGCACACCGAGCACCACGCCAAGGGCCACGGCGATCGCGATGAGGGTGACGTGGAGGTCGAGCGCCCTCATCTCAACGGCTCCGGCATCCGTGAACGCGAGGGCTGCAAAGGCCACCGCAGGTACGAGGATGACGGCGAGGATGGCCGCGGTTACCCTCGGTGGCATGCGATCGTCTTGTTTCACAACCTCCTTAATGCTTCCCGATTGAAGTATTGCCACGGCATCGTGGTGTCGCGTGCCTGCACGGCGGGGTGCTGGCGCGCGGCCGACGCGGGCTCGGAATCCATCCCCTGCCGGCGAGCGGAAGGCCGGCTACGGGCATGCAGCCTGCCGCGTGGACGCCCACTTCCCGTGCTGCTCTTCCTTGCCCAACTCCCCTTCCCCACATGGGGCCTTCGCCGGGATCGGGCGCGGTACGGGGCGTGGGTCGCCGTTACGATGGCGTGGGTCGCCGTTACGATTCCCGGTACACGAGCTTGGTATTCCCGACCGCGATCACATCGCCCGATGCCAGGATCTCGCCAGCTTCTCCAACGGCGGTCCAGTTCCTGTGGGTCCCGTTCGTGCTCCTCGGCAGATTGAAGACGCGATGAGCCCCGGACGCATCGCGTCGGATGACCGCATGGCGCCGACTGACCGAGGGGTCATCCCGGATGACGAACGTGGCGTTCGGATCGCGTCCGAGGGTCCACCCGCCATCCTCGGCGTCCTCGTCTCGGAGCGGATACGCCTGGCTCTCGTGGACGCCGTGGACGACCACGAGGCGGGGCCCGGTGATGCGGCTCTGGCCGGAGGCGTGCGAGACCGCGAGGGTAGCGTCAATGTCGCCGGGATCGAAAACCGGCCCCCGCGCACCGAGGCGCCGAAGGTCCTCGGCCGCGCTGAAGACCAGGCCCACATTCAAGGAGTACACGCGGCGGTCCCGCCCCGCCACGTCCACCTCCTCCATGGTCACGAAACCGGCCTCCGCGAGCTTGTCGAGATGATGCGTCACGCTCTGGCGGGACAGGAGGCGGGGTTGGGCCCCGCCTGTTGAATAGATGCGGATCTCGTTGGCGCGCATGGGCGTTCGCAGCGCCCGCAGCACCTCAAGGCTCGTCGCATTCCCGAGGGCCGAGAGCCATGTGGCGAGGCGGTTGGACCGTGACGCCGCGGGCTGCGCATCGGGCGCGTTCATCGACGACGGGTAAACGGCCTCCGCCTCTTTTGTGTACCGCTTTTGGTGAGCCTGGTTCCCTGACTGTACGCACCCACAGTCCCATCCAGCTACGCGCCAGATGCCACCGCTCACACCAGTTGATCGGGGAACACGACCTTCGCGGGGTCCCATGGATCCAGGCCCTGGCCGCGCTCGATCAGGGTGACCGCGTCGCCTTCGATCCGGACGAGCGCATATCCGCGGTTGTTGGATTCATCCCATTCGTCGAGGCCGTTCTCGGGGTCGATCATCACCCGGATCACGTACAGGCCATCCTCGTTCACGCCGAAT
Source organism: Thermoplasmatota archaeon (assembly GCA_041599855.1). Classification (GTDB taxonomy): domain Archaea; phylum Thermoplasmatota; class SW-10-69-26; order JACQPN01; family JAJPHT01; genus JBFILE01. Next base: position 4,340 of record JBFILE010000114.1, on the reverse strand, counting down.
TCCACGTAGTTGTCCGGGGTCCCGGCCTGGTAGACGTCAAGCCACCCTGCCGATAGGGTGATGTGGGTCTGTGTCGGGGTCCCGAGCCCAAGCATGCCGCATGCGGCGCCGCTGTCATTCCCGGCGGCGGACTGCACGAAGCGGGACCATTCCGTGATCTTCCAATCATGGGAGCAGCCGCCGAGCTTGCGGAACTCCCCGGCGGGTTCAAGGATTCCGGCATCGGGGTCGGCCACGCGATACAGTCGACCCTCGAAGAACTGCACGTAATGGTAGTGATGATGGGACGCGTGCCATTCGTAGTCGCCCGCGCCGGGTCGGTCCCTGTACGAGCCGTCCCACCCATGGATCCGTTGGGCGACGGGCCCGCCAAGGCGGGCTTCTCCGGCCGCTTCCACGGTGGGCTGCATGAACCGGAGATCCATGGGCCCGTCCCCCACGTTCTGCCAGCCGAACGAGAACCGGAGGCATCGGGATGCACCGTCCACGAGTTCCTCATCCGGGTAGCAGCGGATCGGGACATTGAGCACACCCGCGGCGCCGAAACCGAATGCGAATGGAGGCTCGGCGCGAAGGTCCGGAAGCTTGTCGCCCGACCCGGTCGCGGGCGACTCCTCCAACATGGCGCGGAGGCGAAGGTCCAGGTTGTTCGCAAAGTACACGACGATCCGGACGGCGTACGTGCCCGGGACGGATGCATCGATGAAGGCCTCCTGGCTCCGCGGCGGGATCGTTCCACCATACGACCATGTCGACGTGGCGCGCGCACCCGTGGGGGATACGATCGAGACATCGTACTCGGGCTCGCCCTTCCACGGGGCATCCCCTGCGACGCGGAGGCGCCAAGCGGGAGCCAGCGTCTCGATCGTATAATCGAAACACGTGACGCCGGGTTCGCAGAGGGCATCGGCAACGGCGCCACGGTACACGAGGTTCTGGGCGCCGATCTGGGTGAAGACGACGCTGCCTGTCTTCGGGCCGTCCCAGAACGCGGAGTCTCCCGGCGCGAGTACGGCCGCATGGGCGGGTCCGGGGGCTGCGGCATCCGCCACGTGCATGGCGACAGGAGATGCGCTCGCGAAGAGGGCGAACACGGCGATCATCACGGCAGCAATCGAGGGGGTTCGGGTTATCGGGTTCAGATGCATGGTTGACACTCCTTGGATGACGGTGAATGGGATGGGATCCGGTGGACTCACCGGAGGGATTCCAGTGGCCGCTTGGCGAGGAGGCCCTCGCGTTCGAGCCGCTTGCGGACCCGATGGACGCTGGGTGCGGACATGCCGAGTTCCCGCGCGGCCTCCCTGAGTGAGAGGGACGGGTTTCCGTCGAAGAGTTCGAACACCTCGGCGGCCCGGCCCGTCCGTAGCATGGCGTGTTGCCGGGCGAGGGCCGGCGGCACCTCACCCGAAGGGTAGTACCGCGCGAAGCCGCTGACCACGATTTCCAGGACGTACCCGTGGGACGCGAGCTTCCGGAGGTGGTGCCGCGTGGCACCGTTCCCGATGCCCGCGAAGTCGATGAGGTCCTCGCGGTGGATGCCGGGTTCGACCCGGATGCGCTCATAGAGGCGGGCGCGCACCGGATTCTCGAGAAGTTGCGCCGCGACCAACCGCGTGTACAGGGCTGCAAGGACCTTGAGCAGGATGCCGCCGATGACGACGGCTCCCACGCCCGCGGCGAGGATGGTGGGAACTGCGGGGCTCGCAAGCGGCGGTTCGATCGCCGGCAGCGTCCGGGCCCCTGCGAGGGGGACGACGGTGGTGCTCATCCCCATGGTGCGGATGTCCCAGAGGGACGCCTCCTCATTCTCGAGATGCACCGCCGTGCCGGTCATTTCACGACCGAAGTGATACGGGGTGTCCTCCAGCGAGTACATGGCGACCGCTCCGCTCGCGCCTGAGAACAGCCAGTACCGGAGGTTCACGACGTTCTCCGGCGGGATTCCCGCATTCGTTGCGGTCGCCGCCATGCTTGCCGAGGTTGCCACGTGGCGCGGGAAGGTGGCCGGGATCGGTGCCGGATACGCGAACGAGCTGTGATCATCCGGCTCCGGACCCCAACAATTCACATGGTTGGGTTTGAGCGAGTCCGGGATGGGCACGCCCGCCCGGGTTCCGCCGATGCGCATGGTCGTGCACGCCTTGGCATCCGTGCCATCGCTGTACCCCAGGACCCAGGAGCCGTCCGCGACAAGGTCGCCTTCCTCACTGGTTTCCCCTCCCCGGTAGAACGCATGCCGGAGGACCGCGGCCGGATGCGTCTCGAGGAATGTGGCCAACTCGCGGCCCTCCGGATTGGAAAGGATGGCGGTCATGGCGTCGTCGAAGGAATATCGGAGCGGCCATGCGCTGTGATCCACGCGCATCCAGTCCGCGGTCTGGAACTGGACGCGGGCCGGAATCCCCGGCATGCGGGCCCCGTGGTCCCGGACCTCGACACCCGAACCCGCTTCATGGCCTTCGATGCGGGCCAGGGCGCGGCTGCCATCGGGCCAGACCGCATCCAACGATGCAGGGCCGGGAATGCCATCGGCAAGGATGAGGCGGACTTCCGGAATCTCACGTGACGCATCCCCTGGGAATGCGAACATGAGCGCGGGCCGGCCGTCGAACATGGACGACACCGCGGGTGACGATTCCCCCTCGATCCCGAGAAAGCGGATGGACAACGCCAGGTCGTCCGCCGCGAGGCGGTCGCCTTCGTCGAGGGTGCGTCCCGCCAACGCGGGGAACAGCCAGCAGGTGCCACGGAAGATGGCGGTGATCCCGACATCCCACTGTTGCGGATAGTCCACGGTGCCGAACAACTTGATGTCGGTGCGATAGGCGAGGCCTTCGAGGATCTCCTCGTGGACGAGTTCGACGCCGTCCGCGAGCACGTGGCAGCGGCTGGCAGCGTATTTCGTGTCCCCTTCGAGCCAATCCTGTCTCACCGGCACGGTGGGCATGGTCCGGCCCCACCGATCCGTGGCCTCGCTCCGGTCCTCGACACGGAGCACCGTGCCGCCGCTCCAACCTGCGAGGACTCCATCGTCCAGCCATTCGTACGATTCCATGTAACGGATCGAATCCCCCACATGGTACGCGGGAATGACGATGCTGACGGGCTCGGTTGCGCCGCGCACGGTGCATCCGGCGACGGCGCTCGCAATGATGAGCATGGCGACCGCGACGAGCAAGGACCCCGGCCTCCGCGTGGATGTTGCCTCCGAGGGGCCGAACGCCATCGGGGCGGATATCGCTTTGCCGGGACCGGACCGATCCCCTCGCAGTCGTGTCATCAAGGGGGCGAGAGCGTGGAGGGATATGCCGTGAGTGACCGGCGCGGCTAGCGGGGGCGCGGACGGCGGGGTGGGCCGGGGCGCGGGAGGTGAGCTCGGATTCCATGGATCGATGGATTTCCGTGCACGGGCGTGGCGGGTGGTTGGCGTGGGGTTTTTTCGTCCGGATGCATCCGAACCATCGTCGGGTTCGGATCGGGGCCGCGCGGGGGCCTTGAAGCCGACAACCGCTGGCCGGCCCTCCGCTCCCCTGGCCAGTGCCCCCCTGAGGGTCTGCCGCGCTTAAAGCACAGGTGCGGTAGACAGGACGGCATGGACGCACCGCTTCGGCACGGGGCCGACCACGAACCCGCTGCTGAACCGCACGTCGTTTACCTTTACCGTCGGCCCGACGCCCTCCACCGCGGAGTGGTCCGGTGGATTGGCCCCACCCTCAGGCGAGGCGGCGGAGCGCTTTTGATCTGCACGCCGGCGAACGCTGCCATGGTCCGCGTTCGGATGGCAGTCGAAGGGATCAACGCCGAACACCTGGAGCGGGAGAATCGCCTGGTCATCCTCCCGGCCGAGGAAACAATCGCCTCGCTCTTCCGAGACGATGTGCCGGACAGGGAGGCATTCGAGCGTTTCTCCGCCGAGCAGGCCCAACAGATTCGGGGCGCCTGTGCAGGCGGGGACGCCTACGCAGGCGGGGATGTCGAACTGCGCGGCTGGGGCGAAATGGTGGACCTCCTGTGGCGCCGTGGACGCCGCTCCGCAGCCTATGACCTGGAAATCCTGTGGAATCAGGCAGTTGCGAAGGAAGGAATCCGGGTCCTCTGTTCGTACGATGTGACGGGCCTTGACCACGAGGGCCATGCAAACCTGTGGGCGGATGTCTCATCCAATCATGGCCGCGTGCTGTACGACGCCTCCAACCCGATGCCCGATGGCCCCCGCGCGGTCCCGGCAGCCCTCCTTGCGGCCATGGATCGAGATCCTGTCACCCATCGACCGGCATCAGGACGTTGAAGGGAACTTCCATGGGAGACCTCCGTTTTCGCGCCGCGCATCAGCGTTT
>JBFILE010000113.1:0-10550 GCA_041599855.1 Thermoplasmatota archaeon | reverse complement strand
CGCAAGCGACGGGAACGCCACCTCGAACGCGACCCGGAGTGTGACCGCGATCCAACCCAACCGGGCGCCATCGGCAGCGTTCACGGCGACGGGCGACGGACTGACGTTCGCTTTCGATGCCTCCGGGTCCACGGACGCGGATGGCGATGCCCTGGCATTCACGTGGGATTTCGGGGACGGTGCGACCGCGACCGGCGCACACGTGTCCCACACCTACGCTGACGATGGGGACTACCTTGCCACCCTGACCGCCTCGGATGATACCGCGAGCGACTCGGCCACCCGGACCCTCCATGCCGAGCGCCCCAACACGGCACCCGTGGCCGCGTTCTCGGCGGAAGGCGAGGACCTCATCTGGACCTTCGATGCGTCCGGGTCCTCGGATGCCGACGGTGACGCCCTGACGTACACGTGGACCTTCGGCGACGGGACGGGCGCGACCGGCATCACGGCGTCCCACACGTACGAAACGCCCGGCGATCATGTGGTCGCGCTCGCGGTGACGGATGGTGAAGCCGCAGCGACGGCGACGGCCACAGTCACGGCCACGCGCCCCAATGCCGCACCGGTCGCCGCCTTTGAGGCGACGGGAAGCCACCTTTCGTGGTCGTTCGATGCCGGAGCGTCCGCCGACGCGGACCATGACGAGCTCACATACGCATGGGACCTGGGGGACGGTGTCACGGCCAGCGGGCCCACGGTTGGCCACGAGTATGCGGCGGCCGGCGATTACATCGTCAGCCTCACCGTGGATGATGGTCGTGGAGGAACTTCGACGGCCACCAGTACCCTGACTGTGACCGATCCGCCGGCCCCGGAACCGGAGCCTGCGCCTGAAGCCGAGCGTATCTCCCTCGAAGCCGAAGACTTCGAGGACCACGACAACGGCATGCGGATCAAGGACGCGAAAGCGTCCGCGGGCGCAGGCTGGTTGCTGTGGTCCGTGGGCGCCGCGCGCACCACGGTTCCCCTCGGCGCAGGCACGCATCACGTGGAACTGGTCGCGAGAGGCGACTTTGCGGCAGGCTGGCCAATAGTCGAACTCCGCGACGGGCACACCGTCCTTGCGCGATGGGTCGTCGATTCAGCGGAATGGGCCACCTTCGACGCGGACATCCGTCTCGATTCGGCCACGACGGGGGCCCTCGCCCTCCACTTCGTGAATGACTACTATCGATCCGGCGCGGACCGCAACGTCCACCTTGATCGATTGATCATCACGAGCGCGGCACATGAGCCGGCGCCGCAGCCTGCGACGCTCCACATGGAAGTGGAGGAATTCAAGGCCCATGACAACGGGGTTCGGTTCAACGACGCGGCAGCGTCCGGGAATGCCGGATGGATCCTCTGGTCGAACGGCGGGGCGGAAACCCCCATCGAACTCGACCCTGGAACCTACGTGGTGACGGTGCGGGCCAAGGGTGACTACGCGGCCGGGTGGCCGGAGATGGACCTGCGCCTCGACGGCCGATCCACGGCGCGCTGGACCGTTGCCGACGCCACGTGGGAATCCTACTCGGCCACCATCGAAATCACCCGCGTGGGAACCGTGCTCAGCCTTGAGTTCCTGAACGACCACTTCAAGGACGGGCAGGACCGGAACCTGCGCATCGACGACCTCCAGCTCACGCAGCAGCCAGCACCATGACCACACCCTACGTACCCCCGGGCAAGCAAGTCTGTTGCGTGAGGCCCGGGGGTATGACAATCATCGACGCGGCTCGGCGGCACGCCCCCGGTAACAATCGACACCGCCACTTCGTCCGTATTCCTCCAGCGCCCGCAGCGTGCCAAGCTCGGCAGGGGGATGCCCTGACCGGGCACCGCCACAGGAGGCGGAGGGCCCCCACCATCGGGGCGGTACGACCCGAATCACCAGCGCCCCATCAAGCAGAACGCACCGCGGCCACATCGCGGGACAGAGGCATTATATCACGCGCCGTTCGTCGCGGCCGCAATGAACGCGAAGCAGGTGGCCGCGGAGCGCTCGTGCGCCTTCATCGAGGACGGCATGACCGTTGGACTCGGATCCGGATCGACGGCGGCACTCATGGTACGCCACCTCGGAACCCGCATCGCGGCTGAAGGACTCAAGGTCCGTGGCGTCGCAACCAGCGTTGAAACCGAGCGGATTGCGCGCGAGGTCGGCGTACCCATCATCAACGTCGGCGACGTGGACCACGTGGACGTCACCATCGATGGCGCCGACGAAGTGGACCCGCAACTCGACCTTGTCAAGGGCCTTGGCGGCGCGCTCCTCCGTGAAAAGGTGGTGGCTGCGCTCTCCAAGCGGGAGGTCATCGTCGTCGATCCGTCGAAGATGGTGGATCGTCTCGGGACGCGGTCCCCCCTTCCCGTGGAAGTCGTACCCTTCGCCGAACCCGTCGTCGCCCGCCGGGTCGCCCGGGAACTCGATGCAAAACCCGTGCTCCGCGAAAAGGGCGGGTCCGTGTTCGTCACGGACAACGGCAACCACATCCTCGACCTCCACTTCGCGGAAGGGATCGCGGATGCCCGCGCCCTCGAGGACGCCCTCCACCGGCTCCCCGGTGTCGTGGACACGGGCCTGTTCCTCGACATGGCGACCGAGGTCGTCCTCGGCTATGAGGACGGGTCATCGAAGGTCGTTTCGCGGCCGTAGGCGCGGAAACGGGTACGCCACGACGGCCGAACGCGTCCGCTGGTGAAAAAGAAGAAGATGGAGCGCGCGTGCCCCTGGGGGACGAGGTACGCGGACCGGGTCACAGGACCCGGCGAGAATGGGAATCGGGGGACGGAAACAGCCCGGGATCAGGCGTGAGCGGAGGTCTTGATCGACGTTGCCGAGGCTTCGTTGATCGACTCGAAGTACATGTCGAGGGCGGCTTCAACGCTTTCGCGGATCTCGCGGCCCTTCAAGATCTTGAGGCTGTGAAGCCGGATCAGGTATTCGACGGGCAGCTGGACGCGGAGTTCCTTGACATCGGCACGGGCGTGGCGTTCGTTGATCATCATGGTGAGGTCACTGACCCCTTCTTGCCACCCTGGAGGGATGGTCATTTGGTTGTCCAGATTGACAAACAATCAGGCGATCAGGCGTCCGGGCGAAGGAAGCCGACGGCTGGATCAACCTGAAAAAACAGGGGAAGAGCCGACCTGAACCTCAGATGACTTCGCCTTCGAGAAGCTTCTCAATCTTGTATGGGAGAAGGTTGCGGTTGATCCTTGTCACTTCAAGGATGCGGATGTCATCCCGGCGGCGGATGTCCTGGAGCAGCGGGTTCCGACTCTTCTTGTGAAGGGTCATGATCATGGGTTTGTCGCAATCGAGCGCCGCCTTGACGGCCGCGCAGAACCGCGCACTCTCCATCTCCATCTTGCCGACCTCATCGATGACGATGACCTCGGCTTCCCGGATGGCTTCCTCGATAGCAGGGACCCCGATGGCTTCCAGCGCATCGATGTCCACACCGTAATCGCCGACCTTCACCTTCGCCGCCGCAAAATCGACGTGCGCGAGGATGCCCTCTTCCTTCGTCAGCCAATTCACGAGCTTGAACCCGAGGCGCTGACCCTCATCCTCGATGGACTCCGTGACCATGCCACCGACGATGGTCTCCTTGCTTTCGAGCTTCTCGATGATCTTGAGCAAGGTCTGGGTCTTGCCGACGGAGGGCAAGCCGGTGATGCCGATCTTCAATTCCTGAGGCATGGCAGAATAGGGCTCCGGACCACCTCCGGCAGGGCATTCTTGGTTTAAATAGACATGCGATTCAGGCCGAGCCCCATATGGGCCCGAACCTACGGGCATCACGGCGTTCGTGCGACAGGCCCACATGGCGCGACCGACCCCGTGGGCGTAAACCCTAAACGAAGCAATCCGCATCGCCCGCGCAATGACCCTCCGATTCGAGAATCTGAACACCTACCTCCACGCCGTGAACGAGGGGCGCGTGGACGAGTTGAACGACAAGTTCGACGAAGCCGTCAAGGAGGTCCGCGGCCGCTTCGGCAAGACGTACCCCCTCATCATCAACGGCAAGGAAGTCCAGGGAACCGAGACCTTCCCCGTCGTGAACCCGGCGAACACGACCGAGGTCCTCGCCCATTTCCAGAAGGCCTCCAAGGCGCAGGTCGACGAAGCCGTCGCCGCCGCCAAGGCCGCCTTCAAGCTCTGGGGCCACACCCATTACGAGAAGCGCGCCGCGATCTTCCGACGCGCCGCCGACCTCATGGAGGAACGCTTCTTCGAGTTCGCCGCCCTCATGACCCTTGAGAACGGCAAGAACCGCTTCGAGAGCTACGCGGACGTCGACGAAGCCGTCGACTTCCTCCGGTTCTACGCGTACGAACTCGAACGCCACCACGGCTACGAGCACGTCCTCGGCAGCCCCACCCCCGGCGAACGCACCGTGAGCGTCCTGCGCCCGTGCGGCGTGTTCGGCGTCGTCAGCCCCTTCAACTTCCCCGTCGCCATCACGTGCGGCATGACCACGGGCGCCCTCATCACCGGCAACACCGTCGTCCTCAAGCCCGCGAGCGACACGCCGTGGACCGCCTACGCGGTCGCCACCCTCCTCCACGAAGCCGGCGTCCCCAAGGAAGCCCTCAACTTCGTCACCGGCGGCGGTCGCGACGTCGGCCAACCCCTCGTGGACCACCCCGACCTTGCCGGCCTGGTATTCACGGGCAGCCGCCCCGTCGGCATGAAGAACTTCGCGAACTTCGTCGGCAAGAAGCCGCGCCCCTACATCGCCGAGATGGGCGGCAAGAACGCGGTCATCGTCACCGAGAAGGCCGACCTTGAAAAGGCCATCACCGGCACCGCGAACGCGGCCTTCGGGTTCAGCGGCCAGAAGTGCAGTGCCGCAAGCCGCGCCTACGTCCACCACAGCCTCCACGACGCATTCGTGAAAGGCGTCGCCGAGAAGGCGAAGGCCTTCAAGCCCGGCATGCCCGAGGACAAGGACGCGCAGTACGGCCCCGTCATCAACGAGGAGTCCGTGAACACCTACAAGGAAGCCGTCGAGATCGCAAAACGTGACGGCCAGGTCCTCGCCGGCGGCCGCACCCTCGACGAAGGCGCCTTCGCAAACGGATACTACGTGGAACCCACCGTCGTCGCCGGCCTCCCCCTCGGCCACGACCTCGAACTCCGCGAACTCTTCGTGCCGTTCATCGCCATCTTCCCCGTGGACAGCCTCGACCAGGCCATCGAGCGCGTGAATGCCGCCGACTACGGCCTCACCGGCGGCATCTTCAGCGAAGACGCCGACGAAGTGCAACACTACTTCGACACTGCGGAAGTCGGGGTCGTGTACGCGAACCGCGGACGATCCGCAAGCACCGGCGCCATGGTGTTCGGGCAGAGCTTCGTCGGATGGAAATTCAGCGGGACGACCGGGAAAGGCGCCGGCGGCCCCTGGTACCTGCCCCAGTTCATGCGCGAGCAATCACGCACGATCGTCGAGTAAGGCTCATTTCGTACTCGACCATCGTGCGCGATTGCTGATTCCCCCGACGACGCGACGTGGGGGCCCGGCCTTCGGCGGCGAAGCCGCCTCCGGCCGGAAGGTCGCGCCGTCGGCCGAAGGGGGCCTTGCCCCCTTCGGGCAACCCCCGCGTCATCGGGGCGGGTGGCCGATGGAGGGCTTCCCCGGGGCGGTGTACTGGCGCTGTGCAGTTTGCCTGCGGCCGGACGGGCGACACATCGGGGTATGTGCGTGGCGGCAGGCGTGGGCCGGCGGCTTCGCTGGGGTGCTGCACTAGTGGGCATCCCTCCCCCGCCACCACCACGCAACCTCGCTCACGCTCACGCTGCAGTCGTGATCCGCAGCCATCTTCACGATGTGACCGTGCACGAGGCCATCCCCTTCGTTCGCGTTCCCCTTATTTCCCGTTCATCCGGAGATCACAGCATCCGGCGCCCTCGCGCCCCGTCGCGCCGCTCCTCCACCTCACCCGCCGCCGTCTCGATTTCCACCCGCCGCGGCCTCCAAGCCGCACCGTCGCCCATGGATTCACCTCCCCGTCGCACCGCACCCCATCCCCATCGCTCCGCGCCACGTCACGGCACATCCGTCCCGTGCAAGCCCTCATGTGCCAGTCCTGCAGTCCCGGTCGCGTTCCCCATGCCTGAACCGCCGGCCGATCCGTTGCAGCTGGAGGAGATCACGGAGGGCGGGGCGCGCCTCCTCGTGACCCCGGGCAACAAGCCGCGGGGTCCGGGCACCCACTTCGGGGGCGTCTTCTACAACCCGGCGATGGCGCTTGCGCGCGATATCAGCGTCCTCGTGGCGGACGTTTGGGAGTCGTGTGGCGGCCGCGAGTTGCGGGAGGGATTGGATGGCTTGGCGGGTGCCGGCGCCCGCGGCGTGCGCTGGCTCGTGGAGTCGAAGCTCCCTCACGTCCAGTTCAACGATTTGTCGCCGGCGAGCATCGAGGCGATCGAGCGGAACCTGGCGGGGAACGCGTTCGAGGGCGAGGCGGTCACGTCCCGCCGGCACTTGTCGGCGCTGCTCTGGAGCGGCGTGTGGGATGTGGTGGATGTGGATCCGTTCGGTTCGCCGGCGCCGTTCATGGATGCGGCGTCGCGCGCGGTTCGCCATGGGGGCCTTCTCGGGTTCGCGGCGACGGATACGGCGGCGCTCGCTGGTGCGAGTCCGCTTCCGTGTCTTCGCCGGTATGGTGCGGAGCCGGATCATGGTCCGGTGATGCATGAGGTCGCGCTCCGCATCCTTGCGGGGTTCGCTGCGCGGGAGGCGGCGAAGCATGATGTGGCGGTGACGCCGGTCCTTGCCCATGCGACGGATCATTTTGATCGGGTGTATTCCCGGGTGTTGCGGGGGGCGCGGCGCGCGGATGCGGCGTTGGAGCAGATCGGGTTCTCGTGGCGGTGTTCGGCGTGCGGCTCCCAGGGCGTGGCGGAGGAGCCCCCGTGCGGGTGCGATTCGTGTCCGGGGGGTCGCGCGAGCCTCGTCATCGCCGGCCCCCTCTGGATTGGCCCCCTGCAGGATGCGGAGGTCGCGGGCGCGGCGCGCCGCCGGGTGGAGGACCACGGATTGGCGCGTCCGGAGCCGGTCCGGAAGCTTCTCATGAGCCTTGAAGCGGAGGCTGCGGGGCCTCCGTTGTTCTTCGATCTGCACGCGACGGCGAGTCGCCTGGGCATTGGCGCGGCGGGGACGGAGGCTGCCATCGAGGGCATCCGGAGCCGTGGGTTCGTTGCGGTTCCGACCCACGTGCTTCCGTGGGCCGTGAAGACGGATGCGCCGGTGGGCGTGGTGGATGAGGTGTTGCGGGAGATCACGGCCACGGGGTGATGGACCGCGACTTCCCGGTCAACCGCGGACCGATTGGCCAACAACCTTTATCTTGCGCGACCCGGGCTCCGTTGAACGGGAGTCTCTCGCCGTGCGACCCATGTCCTCCGTTGCCGTTGTCCTCCTCCTTGCAACCCTGTCATTCGCGGTGCCCGCCGCCGTTGCCCAGGAGATCACCGGTTCGTCCGCCCCGGCGGTCGTCACGTTCTACGGCCACACGCACGGTCATGGTCGCGACCAGCCGATGCCGGCGAACACCCAGTTCCCCATGGGCGAATCCGATTATTCCCTGGGCTCGACGGCACCCGCGGTCGAGGGCGAGACGATCGGGGACGATGGCGGGAATGAACTCTGGTTCTATTCCACTCCGGGTTTCGTGAGCATCCGGGACTACAACGATTTCGACTATTCCAAGATCCACAGCGAGAATGGCCAATCCAAGGACGTCGTGCTGGACCCGTCGAAGCCGGTTTCCGTGGTCGTCCACATGAGTGCGGACCAGACGGTGGGTGCGCCGATCCAGCCGAAACCGGGGGAGGTCCCGAGGGATGTCCCTTGGGTGTATCCCTTCATCAACGTGGATTACGGCGTGCAGCCGAATTTCCGCGTTCACGCAACCCTTCTCATGGGCATCGGCGGCCCCCATGGCGAGGGAGCCATGTCGACCCCGCAGGTCGACGCATTGCAGGATGTGCAGGTGATTGCGGAGGGTTCAACGGACGTGTTCGATCTCACGAGCCTGCCGGGCCCCCTCGGCCAGATCGTCCACTCGCTCGAGATCGACCTCGGCCCGGCCCAGGTCACCCGCATCCCCAAGGAGTACGATTTCTTCCTGAAGGTCGAATGGTCGAACCATGACGATGGGTCCGGCCGCGTCACGCTTCCCATGTACAACGTGAACGGTGGCGAATGGTTCCCGAACCGCTTCACCCTCCCCGTGCAGAACCCGGTGGACGTGGAGATGGTGCACCCGCAGTTCGTGAACAGCCGTCTCGTCATCCACGGCGTGACGAACACGCCGTGGGGGAGCTACGACGTGGACCTCGATTCCCTCAGGCTCGACCTCAAGGGGCCGGATGGGACTGCGTACGACCCGGTCCGCATCGTCCGCATCACGGACCGGAGCGTGGCCCACGGCGGCCACTACAATCCGGTGAACGTGACCTGGGTGTGGGATTACCAGCGGGACAACGCGCCGCCGGGCGAGTACTCGGCAACCGTGACCGCCTGGAACATCCAGGGGTCCGGGACCGCGTCCACGACGGCGCGGTTCACCATCCTGGACGGTCACAGGTACGGTCCCGTGGTCACGGGCTTCGGAGGCGCGGAATCCGGCACTGGAGATGCGGGGCACGCCACGCATCAGGCAGCCGCCGGCACCGATGAAGCCGAACGCTCGGGGGACCCCATGGCAGTGGTGCCCTTTGTCCCGCTTCTCATGCTGGCGCGGAGGTGGTGGCCGTGAAGCCGGCGTTCGCCATCCTGCTGTTGCTCGCACCGACACTCCTTGCCGGCTGCTCGGCGGAGGAGACCCCCGTGCCGGCGACCACCAGCGCGGACGAGCCCGTGGACAGGAAGCAGGTGGAACGCTTCGAGCGGTTCACGGCTCGCCTGCCACAGAATTTCACCCTCCCCGGGCAAGCCCTTCTCCCGGTGGCCACCGTGTGGTACAACGGGACCTTGGACACCGGATTCGCGGGCGTCGAGGGATCGTACGATCAGGGCGGCACCCATGTCGGAACGATGCAGAAGCTGTTTGACGTGAGCGACAGGGTGGCGCCCGGGCGTGCGGCCGAGGTGCGCATCACGCTCACGTGGCAGAACCAGCCCGGATCGAACGCCGACCTCGACATCTTCGTGGACTTTCCCGGCCATCGTTCCCATGTGAGTGAGGTCGAGTACTACCTTGACTTCACGCGGGCGACGAAGCGGACGGTCGTGAACGTGGCCGGCGCATCCGGCGGCCCGGCCGTCATCGGGGTCGAAGCGGCCAATGGCGTGAGCCAAGGCATTGCGTTCAGCCTCCGCGCTGAATACCGGTACGCGAAGGACGTCCTCGTCCCCGGCATCCCCCTCGGATTCCACCTTCCGGTGAACGCGACCGGCATCATCCTGTCCAGCGAGAAGGTGGGCGGCGACGAACATGTGGAAGCGGATTTCGTGATCATCGGCCCTGACGACCTGCCGGTGGGCGTCTGGCATTACAACGACATCGGCATCCCCACGGAGAGCATCTACGTGCCCTTGCCCAAGACGGGGCAGTACGTGTTCTACGCGCACCGGATGCACGGTGGATTCCTGTCCATGATCGCTGACGCGGGCCTCCCGGACAACAACGTGACCGCGCTTCGGCGGGTCGTGGAACGCATCGAAGGCGGCGCGGCGACCCCGGGCGATGGCGAAACCCGATTCACCCCGACTCCGTTCCCCTTGGACCTGATCCCGATGCTCGCGGGCGCCGGTAGCGTGACGGCGGACGTCAACGTGACCGTCGAGAGCCAGCGTGGCGTGGTCGCGTGGTACCATCGCGTGGGCCGCGTCGACCAGGATGCGGACAACACCGTGGGGTACTCGGGCGATCGCGCGAACACGTTCTTCGACGCGTCGCGACTTGCGCCGGGCGAGTACACGTTGAAGTGGACGGGCGCGGGTGCAGCCAATGCGAACGCGGCGGTGGATGTCGTCACATACGCGCGTTGATTTCCGGCCTGTCCTGCCGCGTGCCCGCCCCCGCCGTCATGCCGCCCGTTCGTAGCTGCGGCGGGCGGGGCACCATTCCGGCTGGCGGACCTGTGGCTGCGCGAGGAGCCTGCGCCCGTGGGGCCCTGCGACGGGCGGCGTGCGCGGGCCACGAGCGGCGTGCGCAGGCTACGAGCGGCGTGGGCGGGCTGCCTGCTCGTCCCGTGCCGCCCCCAGCCTTCATGGCCCGAGGTCCGCAATCCCGTGGGACCGCGGCCGCTGATGCGGAGCCGCTTCGATCTCGTCATCGTCCGTGACGAGGGTGCCGAGTCCGGCGAGGCGCCGGACGTCTTCCCCGTTCACCCGGACGACGGCGTCGTCGGCGAGTCGCCAGCGGGGCCCGACCGGGTGCGCGAGAAGCTCGTCCGGCATGGGTTCGCCCGTGCGTCGCGCGGCTTCATCGATGCAGGCATGGACTGTGGTTGCGGCAACATCGATCTCGATCCCCGGGCTCCGATCTCCCGGGACATAGCGGAACTTCGCCATGAGGTCTGGAGGCATGCAGGGGGTCGT
>JBFILE010000112.1:0-10592 GCA_041599855.1 Thermoplasmatota archaeon | reverse complement strand
GTCACTGGCAGGTCTGCCCCTGCGACGGCCTTGCCGCCGCAGAGCCTGCCGCACCCGTGGTGCGTTGCGTCAACGTGGCGGCGGTAAGCAACCCCAAAACACAAGCGTAGCAAAGCAACAGCAAGAAAGTAGTCCCACCCGCCAACCAAGAGCGGGGGGAGGCGCGGAGGGGGGCAGCGGCCCCCCGTCGCCCGACGGCGCGACCCTACGGCCGAAGGCGGCTTTGCCGCCGTAGGCCGGGCCGCAAAGTCGCGTCCGGCGGAAGGAATTCCAAGTTCTTCGGCTTCAGCCGAAGAACTTGGTGATTACCTTGCGTTCGGCAGCCTGCAATCGGTTGTGGACTGCGGCCTTGGAGATGCCGAAGATGTTGCTCAGGTCATCGAGGGTGATGTTCCTGGGCGTGTTGTAGAATCCGAGGGCGAGGGCCGTCTTGATGACCTCAAGCTGCTTGGGCGTGAGGCCTTCGGTGAAGGCGCCGTGGATCTGCTGTTCGGGCTCGAAGGAGTCGATGCGGACGAGTTTGAAGTCGTTCCAGCGTCCGGCCTTCACGCCGGTTTCGTAGTTGGCGAGCATGGACGCGAGGTCCACTTTTCCGCTCGCGATCACGCGCATGTTGAAGTAGCCTTCCTTGACGAGGGCAGGCTTCATCACGGCGTTCTCGCCGAAGTATTCGAGGGCGAATGCGGCAGGGTTGCCGCATTTGGCGAGGGTTTCGCCGCTCGTCGTGGTGCGGAGGGTGGTCGAGTATTTCGACTGCTCGAGGATTTCGCACTCGTCTACGACGCCCTCGAGGCCCTTCAGGACGGTCTGGACGGATTCTTCATCCCCCATGACGGTCGTGATGGTTTTCGAGAGTTTCGTTTCCTCATCCCACGACGTGAAGTTGACAACGACTTTCGTGTCGGGGTGCTTCGCGGTGAATGCGCAGAGAGGATACGAGTCGTTTTTGATCTTGTAAACGACTTCAGTGAGGCTCATGGTACCGTTCAATGGTCAGAACCGGGTTTTGCGTTATATTCCTGATGGTATTCCGCTAGCGCATCCACGTTTATTTAGCCCGTCCCAAACGGGGGAAAATTACCCTCTTTCTTCTAAGACTTGACATGGATGAGCTGTTTTCGGACATCGACGCCCCCCAGCAATTGCGCGATTGTACAGGTTCGTGCAGCAAGCTCGAAAACCTTGTCCACGGCCTTCGTTTCGGCTGGCGAGGTGACATTCGCGTCCAATTCCAGTGCCTGCGTGGTTCCCTTGTCGTCGAACACGATGCGGGTGATGACTTCCAGATCATCCACGGGCACCTTCCGGATCCCTGCGATCCGGGTGAATGTGGTGGTCATGCAGGCGCCCCATGCGGCGAGGAGGTATTCACTGGCCATGGGGCCCCGGTCGGTGCCGCCGAATTCCGGAGGCTTGTCCTGGATGAGGGTGAATCCGCGGATCCGGATTTCGGTGGTCTTGGGGCCGAGGGCGCGTGTGGTGGCTGTTTCCGTGGTGGTCATGTGGTCACCTTGACGAGTTTGGTGGCGTTGTGGCCGGTGACGGCCCGGATCCACTTGGGGAACGCCCGGTCCCACGCGGGATCGCCCGTGTCCACGTGGAGGCTGGGCGTGTCGATCAGTTTGGATGGCGTCGCGATGACGCGGACGCGGTCGATGCCGGCACGGGCGAGAACGACGCTCGAAATCGGGAGGTTCCCGCGCCCCAGGATGAATCCCTGGCCCCCTATTGGTGAGAGGGTGATCGATCGCACGTCCGGGATGCGGAGCAGATCGGCCTCGGTGGCATCCGCCGCAACCATGGACGCGGCGCCGGCTTCGTCGACGCGGACCGCATCGATGCCAAGGAGTGTGCCCGCGATTCCGAGCGCTACCTTCACCTGCATCATGGTGCCGCCGGCCCCCAGGATGTGGACGCCGGGTTCGACGGACAGGATGTCGCACACGGCCGCGGCAAGGCTCTCCTGCTCAACCTCGTCATCGGCGCCGGCGAGTTTGCCGCCCTGCATGTAGCGATGGTGGGGCACGAGCGCCAAGCCGTGGAGGGTCACGCGAAGGGACCCCTCGCGGAATGCCGCTTCATCGATGTCGAGGACTTCGCCTTCCCGGGTGTCGTCATGGCTTGCCGCAACGACCGCGCCGTGTTCCGGGGTGTCGGCGAAGACGCTGGAGTACATCTTGGAACCTGCAGGAATGCCGAGGATGGGGATCGAGGGCGCATCGGATTCCCGGAGCGCGGTCAGGATGTCGCGCGCCGTACCGTCGCCCCCGACGAAGACGATGAGGTCCACGCCCCATTCGGCGAGGGCACGTGCCGTCGCGTTCGTGTCCGCCGCGGACGTTTCCTCGCCGGGCGTGTACGCGATCATGACGCTTCGATCCGCGTCTTCCGCCGCGCCTTCCCCCATGGTGCCTGCGGCCGTGACGAGTTCGACGGCTTCGGGAAGGGCGCGGAGGAATCGTGCTGCGCGGGCCTGGGATTCGGCCTTCGCTCCACGCTTCCGGGCTTCCTCGACCATGCCGTCGGTGCCTTTGAGGCCGACGCGGGCACCCATGCCAGCGATGGGGTTCACGACGAAGCCGATCCGTTGGGGCACAGGCGGTGCGAGGCTCACGGCAGATAAAGCGTTTGTCCGGACGCGTCTCGCCGCTCACTTCGGTTCGCGGGGGGTGAGCGTCTTGGTTCCCGCGGAATCCCGGGGTTTCGTCGGGTTCCGTCCTGCAACGGGCACGCTGGTCTCGTCCATGAACGCGGCCGCACGGGCCTCTGCCGGCTGCGCGGCGGCCCAGAGTTCCTCGAAGTGGCTGCGGAGGCTCTGGATCACGGCCGGGTCGCTGGTATGGACGACGAGGTCCTGGGTGGTGGGGTCGTTGGGGTCGCCCCACAGGAGCGTGGCCGACGGTCGCGTCAGCGACATGAACGCCTCACGGGTGTCAAGGACCCAGAATCGGGACAGCGACCCTTGCTCGAGATGCCGATAGTCCTTGAATCCGTCCCCGGCGACGCGCCGGAATGCGTCGAGTGTTTCCAGGTCGGGAAAGTGCATGACGGCGCGCGGGGCGGTGCTTTTCCTGTGGATGGTCTCGATGAGGCGCCGGCCTTCCGCGTGGGGCACGTGCTGCGGTTGGGTGTTCGCGTACAGGAAGTCCTTGACCGGTGTCTTCATGGCCGCGAGGAGTGCCGCTCGGGTTTCCTCGGGGGAACGGTACAGGTGGGTGAAGGTCGCCGCTTGTCCCGATTCGAGCTCGCGCTTGCGCTGCAGGTAACTCGGTGCCCGGTCCCAGACCGTGTCCGCCAAGGCGGCAAGGGCGCCGACCACACCCTCCTGATCGGTGAAGATGCCCACGTCCTTGCCGGTGTATAGGCTCGCATCATCGGGTGCAAGGGTGACGACCAGTGCCTTTCGTCCATCGAAGATGTGGATGGCGGTGGTGGCGTCGTGGCCACCTTCGAGATTCCGATGCCGGACCTCACCGATGTCCGTAAGGGCGGTTAACAAATCCCTGTTCTGCGCCGTGATGGGCGCAAGGAATCGCATGTGGATGCCCTTTGTCCGGGCCGCCGTGAGATTGTGCAGGTAGCTCTCGTAGCGGTCGGCAAATCCTGCCGTCACGAGGCACGTGACCGATTGGCTGGCTTCCGCGAGGTTGCTCGTGAACGCGTCGATCGCATTGCGCCGGCCGCGAACGAGCGAGAAGGTGCCCTTGTCACCGACGGCAGTGGTCCCGACGATGGGGAATTCCTTCTCCAGGTCGTCCCGTTCCCGGGCCAGGCTGCGGATCTTGTTCTCGTGCTCCCGCTGCAGCTTCGCCACGAAGGATGCGATCGGGATCGGGGAGTAGCGCTTCGGATTCTCGGGGAGGATGGTCACGAGTCCTTTCGTCTGGAGCTGTTCCAGGGCCCGGTACACCTTCCCCATGGGGACCTTGCCTTGTGTGCCGATGCGCCGCGCATCCGAGGTCCCGAGGTCGAGGAGTGCCAGATACGCTCGCGAGGCATACTCGGTGAGGCCCAGTTCCTGGAGCCGAGTGATGCGTTCCGGTGTGACAGTCATCGAATTCACCGCGAGGGTGGCCAACGCCGGGCGGTCATGTCCGAAGACCAGCATATGGTTTTCCCAATATTCGAGAACCGAACATGGATGGGTCCTTTTCAGGTATCGGCCCATGCGTGCCGGCGCCGCATTCGCCAGGCAACTCGCGGGATGCATTCGGGTGAGTGCCCTGCCTGCATTCACAGATCCGGTTGGTTTGCCACCGGGAGCGCGCGCGTGTGCGGCGCTCCCCTCAGCATTGCCTGGCGCCCGTGGACGTTGCCCGCCCCGAGTCCTCGGCCTTCCCACCCATGTCATAGGTGAGTCGCGGCTGTTTCACGGCCCGGACCTCATCCACGCGGCCGATGCTCGTGTTGTGGGGGGCGCTGGTGAGGATGGCCGGGTCCTCGAGGAGCACGTCCCTTACGGCATCCACGAAGCGGTCCAGGGTCTCCTTGGATTCGGTCTCCGTGGGCTCCACCATGATGGCTTCGTCCACGATGAGGGGGAAGTACACCGTGGGCGCATGGTAGCCATAGTCGAGGAGGCGTTTGCCGACGTCGAGTGCGCGCACCCCTTTTCCCTTCTTCAGCGCGGTCGCGCTTGCAACGAACTCGTGCTTCTTGAGACTCCGGTACGGGATGGCGAGCCCGTCCACGTCCTTCAACTCGTGGCTCAGGTAGTTCGCGTTCAGCACCGCGCGCTTCGTGGCTTCCGTGAGGCCGTCCCCGCCCATCACCTTGGCGTAGACGAGGGAGCGGATGTAGCCGACGAAGTTCCCGTGGAACGCCTTGACCTTCCCGATGCTCTTGGGGCGATCCCACACCCGCTGGTACGTGGCCGCCTTCCCATGGCCGATGCGCTCGACGATGGGCGTCGGCAGGTACTCGGCCAGGTGCGAGGCCACACCGATGGGGCCGCTTCCGGGTCCGCCGCCGCCGTGGGGGATCGTCATGGTCTTGTGCAGGTTGAAGTGCACCATGTCGAAGCCCATCTTGCCGGGCGTCGTGATGCCCATGATCGCATTCATGTTGGCGCCGTCGTAGTACAACAACGCGCCGGCGTCGTGGACCAGTTTCGCGATCGCCTGGATGTTCTCCTCGAAGATGCCGATGGTCGAGGGATTCGTGATCATGAACGCCGCGGTCTGCGGACCGAGTGCCGCTTCGAGGGCTTCAAGATCGATGCTTCCGTCCTCGCGGCTCGGGATCTCGACGACCTTGTAGCCGGCCATCGCGGCACTCGCCGGATTCGTGCCGTGGGCGTTGTCGGGTACGATGACTTCCGTGCGCTTCCCGGGTTCGCGCTCCTCGTGGTATGCGCGGGCGATGCGCATGGCAACCCATTCGCCCTGGGCGCCGGCCGCAGGCTGGAGGGTGACCGCACCCATGCCGGCGATCTCCTTCAACACCTCCTCCAGTTCCCAGATGACCTGGAGGCTGCCCTGGCAATCCGCGTCCGGGGCAAGCGGGTGCATGTCGGTGGACTGGGGAAGGGTCGCGATCTTGTCGTTCACCTTCGGGTTCAGCTTCATCGTGCACGAACCGAGCGGGTAGAAGCTCGTGTCCACGCCGATGTTCTTCTGGCTGAGGCGCGTGTAGTGGCGGGTGACGTCCGTTGCCGAAAGGGTCGGGAGGCCGATGTCGCCGTCACGCATCATGGTGTCCGGCACGAGGGACTCGTGGGACGGGAGGTCCTTCGGGACCGGGAAATAGCAGTCGTACGCGTCCGTGGAGGCGCGCTCGAAGAGGAGCGGCGTGTTCCACTTCGCCTGACGGAACTCATCCGGGCGGCTGCTCATGCACCCACCTCCGTGTTTTCGAGGGCAGCGACAAGGGTGTCGATGGCTTCCTCCGGGTGCGCTTCCGTCACGCAGAACAGTGCAGCATCGCCGAGTTCCGGGTGCCACTTCGCAAGGTCCAGCCCGCCGCCGAGGCCCGCCTCGCGGATGGTCTGCTCGACCTCCTTCATGGGGATCGTGCTCTTCACGACGAATTCGTGGAAGTGCTGACCGCTGAACGCGGGCGCCTCGAAATCGGGCAGTTCCGCGATGCGCTTGGCAAGCGAACGCGCGCGGTGGGCGCACGTGGCCGCCATGTCGCGGAAGCCCTGTTCGCCGAGGGCGGCGAGGGTGACGCTCATGGCGAGGGCATTCAGCGCCTCGTTGGAGCAGATGTTCGATGTCGCCTTGTCGCGGCGGATGTGCTGCTCGCGCGTGGAGAACGTGAGGCAGTACGCGCGTTCCCCGTGGACGTCCACGGTTTCGCCGACAATGCGGCCGGGCATCTTCCTCAGGTGATCCCACCGGGTCGCAAAGATTCCCAGGTGGGGGCCGCCGAACCACGGCCCGGACCCGAGGCCCGCACCCTCGCCCACGGCGATGTCAGCGCCGTACGCGCCCGGGCCCTTGCCGAGACCGAGGGAGACCACGTCGTTGAAGTCGACGACGTACAGGGCCTTCGGAGCCTTCGCATCGAGGATCGCGCGGATCTCGCCGGCGCGGCTCTCCCAGATGCCGAAGAAGTTCGGATTCTGGAGAAGCACCGCGGCCGTGTCCGGGCCGACCTTGGATTCGAGGTCCGCGAGATCCGCCTGACCCGTCACGGGGTCGTACGCGTACTCGATGAGCTTCCCGTCGAAGCCCGCGAGGTAGTTCTGGACGATGCTCTTTTTCTCCCAGAACAGGTTCGCCGGGATCAGCACCTCCGTCTTCCGGGAGGCCCGCACGCCCATGACGGCCGCTTCCGCAAGTGCCGTGGGGCCATCGTACATGCTGATGTTCGCAACCTCCATGGAGGTCAGCCGCGTCGCATACGTCTGGTACTCGAACATGGCCTGGAGCATGCCTTGGAGGATCTCCGGCTGGTACGGCGTGTAGCTCGTGTAGAACTCGCCGCGGAGGATGATCGGGTTCACCATCGCCGGCACATAGTGCTGGTAGGCGCCGGCGCCGAGGAAGTGCGGGCGCTCCTCGAAGGAATCGTTCTTCGCAAGGATGCGGTGCATCTCCCGGTCCACTTCCATCTCGGAGCGGCCGTGGGGCAGGTTCAGTCGCGTGCGGACGGCCGCTGGAACATCAGCGAAAAGCTCGTCCGTATCCTTGATTCCGAGGATGGCGCACATGGCCTCTTCGTCACGGGCACCGGTCAGGTATGGGGTGGGGGATTTCGGGGTCACGGTGGAATCCCTTCGTGCTGGTTGGACGCCGACGGGCGGCGGGTGCCACCGGAGTGGCAGGAGGTGATCCCGCACACGCGTGCGGACGAACGATGATGGTGGGATGCAGCGGCCGAACCCTGCCGGCCGCCGCGTCCCGGTGATCGGGTCTATTCGGCAACGAGCTTGACGTATCCGTCGGAATCGAGGAGTTCGTCCGCTTCCGACGGGTCCGACATCTCCATGGCGAGGATCCATCCCGCGGCGTACGGCTGCTCGTTGAGGAGTTCCGGGTTGTCGTTGAGGGTCTCGTTGATCTCGATGATCTTCCCGGACACGGGGGCGAAGATGTCGCTCACGGACTTCACGCTCTCGACGACACCCATGGAGTCGCCCTTCGTGAATTCCTCGCCCACGTCGGGGAGTTCCACGTACACGACGTCCGTGAGCGCATCCTGCGCGTAGTCCGTGATGCCGATGCGGGCAATGTTGCCGGCAATCTCGCACCACTCGTGGTCCTGGGAGTAACGGAGTTCCTTGGGGGTCTCGAAATCGGCCATGGTGAATCCTCAGGTGACAGGAAAGGTCAGACGAACGGGAGTTTCTCGACCACCGCGGGAACCGGGCGGTCGCGGATGACGACCTCGAGTGCCGTACCCGGCTTCGCGAGGTCGCTCGGGATGTAGGCGAGGGCGATGCCTTCGCCGAGGATGGGGCTCATGGACCCGCTTGTGACCACGCCGACATCGGCGCCGTCGTGGCGGACCACGAACCCGTCCCGCGGGATGCCCCGCGCAGTAAGCTTGATCGCGGCAAGGCGGTCATGGCCACCTTCCGCCTTCTTCGCTTCCAAGGCCGCCTTGCCGGTGAACGGGTGGTCCCAGTTCACGAGCCACATGAGGCCGGCTTCGAGGGGCGTCCGCCCGCCTTGGCCGCCGGGGCCCTGGAATTCGTGGCCCGCCAGGCAGTAGCCCTTCTCCAGCCGAAGGGTGTCGCGGGCGCCGAGGCCGATGGGTTCGATGCCGTCCGCGGCGCCGGCCGCCAGGAGGCCGCGGAAGACCTCCTCTGCGCGCGCCGCCGGGAACATGAGTTCGAACCCGTCCTCGCCCGTGTAGCCGGTGCGGGAGATGAACGCGTGCGTGCCGAGGTCAGGGGCCTGCGTGATGTGGAACCGTTTGAGTTCCGCGAAGCTCCGGCCGAGATACTTCTCAAGGACGGCGGCAGCCTTCGGCCCCTGCAGCGCGAGGATGGTGGTCCCATCCGTCACGTCCTCCACGAGCGCATCGCCGGCCGCGCGGATGTGGTCGGCGACCATGCTGCTCATCCCCGCATTCGGCACCACATGGTACCCGTGTGCGGTGTGGAAGATGTAGAGGTCGTCCAGGATGGTCGCGTCCTCCCGGAGCGCCACGGAATACTTCGTGCCGTTCACGGGGATCTTCGAGGCGTCCGCGACGAAGGCCTGGGACAGCGTCTTCACGGCGTCCGGGCCTGTGACCCACAGGTTCGACATGTGGGAGACATCGAAGAGGCCGACGCCGGAGCGCACGGCCTTGTGCTCGTCGATGATGCCCTTGTACATGACGGGCATGTCGTAACCGGCAAACTCCACCATGCGGGCACCAAGCTCCACGTGGACATCGTGGAGGGCGGTCGTCTTCAACGCGCTCACGACGCGGCGAACGCGGGGGTGATTTAAAACCGTATGGCCGGCCCCGCGGTCGCCGGCGGGGGGTCGCGTGGCGGCCCACGAGGGTCCTTGCCATGTGGCCGGCCGCCCGCCATGCGCATCCCTTGTGACCCGCGGGCGGCAGCCGCGGGTGGCGGCCACCGGCGGCGGCCCGACGCTCCCCCTCCGGTCGCCGGGGCCATTCCTCACCGCGGCCCGATCTGGCTGCGGCGATGTCGCCCGCGGCTGGAAACGGCGAGGGTGGCCGCCACCCCGGCAGCGAAGGCCACGAGGGTGCCCGGGTCATCGGGCGCAAAGGCGGCCACCACGGCCGCAAGCGGTCGCTCGCCGACGGTGAGCATGAAGACGAGAATGGCGATCAGGGCGCCAAGCACCCGGTCCGGTCCATCGGGGCCGAGTTCCACCCAGACGTCGCCGAAACCGGCTCGGATGCGGTCATCCAGCAGTTCCGGCCGCAGGTTCTCCGTGTTGGTCATCACGCCGGGGAAGGCGTCCCGCACGGTTCGCTTCGGACGCTGGAGCGTCCTGAAAATACTCGCGGCAGGATGATCCGACCCGGGGGCCGAACCATCCGCCACGGTGAGCATGATGCCGCTCCGCTCGCCCATCAGACGTCATCGCCCATAGCGAGGCTCGGGTGGTTGATCCCTCGTCATCGCGGCGACTGGGCATCGCGCTTCTGGCATTAAGCCTGCGGGCCGCGGGAGGGCAGGCGGCCCGATGCCGAGGGCCCAGCATCCGGCTGCGGCAGCCACGTGGGTCGGTCGCCATGCAGCGATCAAGGCGGCGCGGCGGCGCACAGGGGTGCCATCGATTCGATGCTGACACCCGTCCCCGTACGCGCCGCCCGCCCGTCACCATGACCTGCCACCGCGTGCCTGGATGCGACGCCACCGGTCTCCGCCGCGGCGGGTTCCCGCCAGCCGAATCACGTGTCACATGCGCGAGGCCGCGATCTCGCTCACGTCGAAGGTCTGCCGGACGCCCACCAGTTGCTCCAACGCGGCTTCCTCATCCTCCAGGTTCTCATCCAGCAACTCGGCGACCTCCCCGAGGTTCAGCTGCACCGCCATGTCACTCAACGCCTCGTAGGTGGAGATTTCGTAGCGCTCGGCGCGGATCGCCGTCATGATGCGGGCGAGGTCCAGCACCCGTGGCGCAGGCTCCTGGGCGATGAGGCGGGCGTGGCTGTCGAAGAGGCCGGCGATCGCATGACACCGGTCCCGGGTGGGGGGTACATCGAGATGACGGAACACTTCGGTGAGGCGCGCGACATGGCGGCGGGATTCCTCCAGGTGCTGGGCGAAGACCTTCTTCGCGTCGGAATCCGTGGTCACCTTCGCCAAGGTTTCCAACGCCTCCAGGATGCGATGTTCCGCGTCGTACAACTCGCGCAGTTCCGCCTCGAAAAGGTCCATGAGATGTTTCATGTGGCCGAGCCAATCGGCGTCGCGTGCAAAACCGTGTCGTCTCGGACGGGGCGGTTGAAGAATCGGCAGGTGCAGGGGCACCTGCACAAAGTCTGGAGTGCAGGTGCAGGGGTACCTGCACGAAGTCTGGAGTGCAGGTGCGGGGGTACCTGCACCCCTGGCGGGTGGCGCGCAACCGGGTCCGGCGGTTCCGCCGGTTCCCGGTCGCACGCCTCGGGGGGCCGCCGCCCGGGGCCGCGGCCGAGAGCAGGCGGCCTTGGTCGGGCGGCGGATTCGCACGCCG
>JBFILE010000111.1:0-10617 GCA_041599855.1 Thermoplasmatota archaeon | reverse complement strand
TTCAACGGGATCGACTGCGACGCGGACGCGAACGTGACCGTCACCTGCGGCGCGACGGAAGCCATGATGGCCGCCATGCTCGCCCTGGTGAACGAAGGGGACGAGGTCGTCACGTTCGAGCCGTTCTACGAGAACTACGGCCCCGATGCCGCCATGAGCGGTGCGAAGCTGCGGTTCGTGCCCCTCCTTCCGGACGATGCGTTCCGGTTCGATCCGGAATCCCTGAAGGAAGCGTTCACGGATCGCACGAAGGCCGTGATCCTGAACACTCCCAACAACCCGGCGGGGAAGGTGTTCACACGGGAGGAACAGTTGCTCATCCGTGACCTCGCCATCGACCACGATGCTGTTGTCGTCACGGACGAGATCTACGAGCACATGCTCTACGGGGGCCGAAGCCACGTGAGCATGGCGACCCTGCCCGACATGGCCGATCGCACCATCACCGTGAGCGGCGCCTCGAAGACGTATGCGTGCACCGGGTGGCGGGTCGCATGGGCCATCGCGAACCCCACGTTGTCCACGGCGCTCCGCCGCGTCCACGACTTCCTCACCGTGGGTGCGCCCCATCCCCTGCAGGAAGCCGTCGCCACCGCGCTCCGGTTTCCGGAATCCTATTACACGGAACTCCTCCGGTACTATGACGACAAGCGCGTCCTCCTCCTCGACATCCTGCGGAACGCCGGCTTCGCGCCCGTGGACCCCGAGGGCGCATACTACATCATGGCGGATTTCCGCAACGTCGATGCCCCCGTGGAGGCGAAGGCGGACGACCTTGCCTTTGCGAAGTGGCTGAATCGCGAGATCGGGGTGACCGGTGTTCCGGGCTCCTCGTTCTTCTCGCAGCCCCAACTCGGCCGGCACCACATCCGCTTCAATTTCGCCAAACACGTCGCAACGCTGGAAGGGGTGCGCGGGCGATTCGGAAAACTCACGGCGTGAACCGCGCGGGTCCACCGCGCTGGGGGCCGCCGGCGGCGCACCACCCGGTCCGCCGGCCCCCCACGGAGGCGACACGTCCCTGCGCCATTTTCCTTGACCTGGCACATCGGGGGTAACAAGGTCCTTGGCGCACCGGCGCCGATGCCCGTGATGTGGGCGCCGGATCCCGTCCCACCGGCCCCGGTTGCCGGTGCTGCCGGCGCCGATGCCCACGGGCGGGTCCGCCCGCGACTCCGGGTGCCGCGGCGATCACCTCCCGGAATCATCCCCTCGGAGCCGCGGCAGGTACTCCTTTTCAAGGGAACTGGTCCGCTTCCTCTTGCGTCGCTTCACTTCCTTCAGGGCGAGCGGACACGTGACCTGGGCACAATAGTTGTGGCCGAAGCTGGTCGTCATGTACGCGCCGCAGCGGCGGCAGTCGGAGCCTACCAGCTTGCCGAAGAAGACCACGTGGTTCCCGGCGCCAAGATCCCCCGATCGGCGCGGCTGCGAGTCCCCGGTTGTTCGGTTCCCTGTGGCCGGATGGCTTGTCTCCATGGGTTGTTGATGCGTCGTGATGGTCTCTACCCCCCTGGCCGGAGCGGGTCCGGCATGTCGATGGATGGGCATCTGCGGCGTGTGGATGGCAGTGGTCGTTCGCGGATCGACGCTTCCGCTCGACCG
The DNA here is from genome assembly GCA_041599855.1 of Thermoplasmatota archaeon. Classification (GTDB taxonomy): domain Archaea; phylum Thermoplasmatota; class SW-10-69-26; order JACQPN01; family JAJPHT01; genus JBFILE01. Next base: position 9,012 of record JBFILE010000111.1, on the reverse strand, counting down.
GGCACCCCCGACGGGTCGAACCCGTGATGCGTGATCGGACCCGATCACCGGGCCCTCCGGGGGTGGTCGCGACGCCGGACCTCCGGGGTCTCCGGAAACGGCGCATCGGACGCTGCATCCACGTGCAGATGCAGGTTCTCCTCGGATCGGTGCGGGGATAACGTTTCTTCCACGACCGCAGGTGGTCGTCGATTCGATCACGGGTCGAAACCTTCGCCGCGTGTTGGTTTGTGGGCCCTCATCCGCCCGTTCATTCCGCGACGAGGCCGCCGCTGGAGATCGATGAACGAGGGCCGGACCGGCCCATGAATGCCGCAGCCGGCGCTTCCGGTCCGCGGCTGCGGCCTCCCGGCGGCGTCATGCCTCGGGGGCGCAGGATCCGTGCCGTCCATGGCCTTGGGTGTGCCACCTGTCCGCTTCGTACTCCGCGGCAGGTGTCATCCCTCGCCAATTGCCCGGCGGGGAATGGTCGGCGGCGCGATGGTGACGGATCACGCTTGGCTGTTGATGGCCATGGCGCCAGGTTCGGCCGGGGCGGAATGGTCGCGGGCCGCGTGGACATCGTCGCCGACGGCGCTCAATGCGATCCGGGCCGCGGTGCGGTCCGTGATCACGTACTCGTTCTCGGGCCACGCGCGCTCCTTCGTGACGAGGCCGACACGCGACAGGGACCCGAGGTGGACGCTGAGCGTGCTCCGCGCCAGTCCAAGGTTCTCCGACAGGGAGCGCTGCGTTGCGCGGCCCATCTGGAGAAGCTCGCGCGCGATGAGTCGGGACGGTTCCCGGTGGAGCGTCGTTACCTGGGCGCGGGTCTCCTCTCCGAATCCCCCTCGGGAGAAGAACCGTCGATATCGTCCGTCCGAGACCGCCTCGATGGCGCCAAGGGCGACGAGATGATCGAGATGATGCGTGGCACTGCCGAGTGCCAGGTCGAGTTCGCGGGAAAGCGCGCGCAGATGGATGCCCGGGCGGTTGTCCACGCATGCGACGATGCGCTCGCGTGCAGTCGTCGGCGGGCCCGTTCCGGTATGGATTTCGGTGTTCATGATTGACCCCCTTGTGGCACGTTTTCGAGTGCCTGATCTGACGAGACGCTTGCCGATGATAAACCCTGTGCCGGGCCATGTCCCAAAAGCGCCCACTGTCAAAAATCTGATAGAGACTGGTTATATCCACAGGCAACCTACGGCAAGCGATCGAGCGTCCGCTGTTGAAGAAAACGCGGCGATTGCCCGTTCGTGCCTTTTTCCCACAGCCATGGGTCCTGCCATCGCGGGTGACACGAATCAGGATGCGGATCAGAAGCCGAAATCGTCCCAGAGTTCCTCGAATCCTGCCACGAGATCATCGGTCGGCGCGTACCGCAGGAGCGTGGCCGCAGTGCCTTCCGGGTCCGCAAGGCGCGCCACCTTCGACCGCCCGTCCTGCTCCACGAGGACGAGTCCTGCCGCCTGCAGCTTCTTCATCTGGTAGGTGAGGGTGCCGGGACTCACGCGGACCGCCTTCGCCAGGTCTCCGAGTCCCTGCGTCGTCTCTTGGAGGAGGACGCCGATGATGGCGAGCGGGACCTTCTGCCGGAGGAGCGCGAGGGCGCGCTTGTCCGCCGCGCCCACTTCGTCCCGCGCGACGCCACTTTCCCCCTCGGTTCGCGCGTAGTACCTGCGGTACGCGCCCTCCTCGATGGTGGTGACGAGGCCGGCGCGCTGGAGGTAGCGGAGGTGGTGCTCGGCGTGGCTTGCGCGCAGGTCCAACTGGCGCGCGATCTCCCGCTGATGCAGACCGGGAAACGACTGGACGAGGTCGAAGACGCGACGCCGCGTCGTGACCTCCTCCTGGTCACGGGAGGATCGCGCAGGAAGAAAGAGGACCGCGAGCTCAAGGAGCGTGGCGGGCCTCCGTTTGAGCGTGGGGGGTGCGAGCACCGGGGCCGCCGAGGAGTGGCCCGCCTCAAGAACCCTGTGGATGGAGACGTCGTGTGACGAGGGCTCCGCCCGGCCCCGGCAATCCATTCACCGCTTCACGATGGCCGCGTAAAGCACGAGGAGGATGGCGGCATCCATCACGAGAACGGGCATCACGAGGTCGGCCGGATCCGTCGTGGTGAACAGGGCCCACGTGACGTACGCGGCCTTCAGGAAGAAGACCACGAACGCGCCGGCAAGCAGCCCGCTCTTGGTCGTCCGCGCGCGCCGCCATGCAAGGGTGGCCAGGGTGGCAACGGTTCCGGAGAGGACCGTGATGAGGGCAGCGGTCACGTTCAGCGTGGAACTCATGGTCGGGGGCCTCGTCCTGTTTCAGGGCCGCGATCGTCCGCGGACCCGGCCCGCGCCGACGATGGCGACGATGGCGACCCCGAAGGCGAGCCCGGCCGCATACGCGATCGGGTTCCCGAGGACCGATTCGATGGCCTCGACGACGACGTTCATGACGCCGACGCTCGGGTCGTGCACGATGGTGACGCCGCGCGCGTATGTGAAGTACACGATTGCGTTCCCGTCGGTCTCCGCCGAACCCGTCCCGCTTGCGCCGACGGACGTGTGCACGCTCCACGCAACATCGGTCAAGGTTCCGTCCACGTCGGCTTCCGGCACCCAGGAATAGAACGCGGCGCGGCCGGCTTCCCGGGTCACGATCGACGGCATGCCGTCACGGATGGCGGGCGCGAGTGCTGCCGGCGCGTTCACCGAGGTCCCGAGGGCGAGGAGCGTGTCATTCTGGACGAACGGGTACCGGTCGATGACGATGTCGTACTTCGTTTCGCTCGGGAGGACGAGGGTTTCGAGGGAGCGGGATTCGACTTCGACCAGGTGGAAGATGAGGCTGAGGGAGCCATTCCCGGGGATGGCGTGGCTCACGCGGACCGTGGTCCCTGCCTCGGAAGGCGTGATGTTCACGGTGGATTCGAGGTCCCGGATGGACCACCGGGAAGCGACCGGTTCGGAGACATCGTAGCGGCCGTTCCCGTTCTCATCCCTGAATTCGAGGATGGCATCAAGGTCCACGCGGATGGCGCGGCGGTCACTGCTGGAAGCTCCCGCCCCATCGTACGAGAGGGCGAGTTCCGCGCGCTCCGGTGCATAGGACGAGACGATCACGTCACCGTCGCGGTCCGATCGGCTGGACGCGGTGAATCCCCGATCCTTGGGGGTGACTTCGAGTTGACGCTCACGGGCGGCCCACGCGGAATCCGACCGGGGGTCGTCATCCTTCATTTCTGGGGATTTCCGTTCCTTCACGGGTCTTGCGGCGCGGTCGTCCGCTTGAGCGTTGCGGGCTCGATCCTCTCCGCGTGCCGAATCGTTCCCGCCGGCTGCGTCGGAGCCGGGCCCCGGATCCGTGCTGGCGTTTGCGTCCTTCCCGCGGCTCGCAGGTTCCCCGGGAGGGGTGTCATCCCGGTGGTCGCGGGCGAGTGCACCGGGGGATAGCGCCGCGACCATGAGGGTCATGGCGACAACGACCGCGGGCAGGAAGGATCGGGTCACGATGAGTTGGAGTCGATGAACGGACATAAGGGTGATTGGGCGGACGTCAAAACTTCCCGGCTGCCGGCGGGGGATCCAGGTCGTGCGGGCGCGCCTTCCATGTCGGCGGGATGGGTCGCGGGCCGTGTGGACGGCATTGGGGGCCTTGACGGGTCCGATCGCGGGGCTGCCTGCGGTCGTGACCCGCTGACGCACGATCCGGATGCCGGGTGCGGCGGTGGCGAACCGGCCATCCTGGCGTGTCCCGGAATCGGAGTCCATGGCTGATCGACTCCGGGCATCGGGGGTGGAATGTCATGCCGTGACGCGGCGCACGGAATGGAATCGACACGCTCAAGGCCGCAACCCCGTGTAGGTCGGTTGATGAATGGGATGCATCGAGCGCTGGCGCTCGCGATCGTTCCCACGCTCCTCCTTGCAGGATGCCTGGGTGACGATACGGGTACGCCGGCCGCAACAAAGACGAGCATGACGAATGACGTTCTCGAGAGCACGGAAGATCCCTTGGACACGCCGGCTGTCGAACCCGTCCGGAACACCCTCGCCCGCGTGCCCACATGGCGCGTCGGCGACAACTGGGTCTACTATACCGAGATGTGGGATGCGACCGGCGGCACGACCGAGACATTCCACAGGAATCTCGTGACCGGTGTCGGCATCAAGCGCGGCGACGCCATCGCCTACGAAGTCACCACGTTCACCGGCGAGAGCGCCAACGGTCCGTGGAACTACGCGGAGATGGGGTACGTGGACGCGGCAACCCTTCGCGACGTGGACGGCGCGTCGCCGGCGACCCACCTCGAATACCCCCTGTCAACGGGGTCCACGTGGACGGTGGATCACAAGGTGTACGAGGTCCGCGGCACGTCCCGTGCATTCCTGCCCGCAGGCGACTTCGATGTCGTCCACGTGACCTACGGCCCCGGCGGCGACATCATCCCGGTCGGCGAGATCGACTACTCGAACGCCGCAAAGAACGTGGTGCGCGTCGAGTACCGTGGTCAGGACGGATACGCCCTCGAGCGCGTCCTCGTGGCCTTCAACCTCGCCGGGTGACCGGTCCGCATCGGCGTTTCGCCCGGGTCGCTGCGATGCAGTGCCCCGGGATCGTTCCTTTTCACCGCACATTCCTTGCCTGCCCCTGCAAGAGCTCCGTTCCGCCCGCCGGGACGCGGTGCGCACCGCACCGCAACGCACTGCTCTGCACCGCATCGTGTCGGTGTCCCGGCGCCCACGCCTTGGCGTTCGTTCGATCCATGAACCCATGGAATCACACGCCGGATCATCGACCGCCTACCTGACCCGTCGCCCGATGCGCCGATTCCGGGGCCGGATGCGTTGCGGACGCCCAGGCTGACTTGCGTATTTTCGCTGCACTCCCGCTCAAGGGGATACGGTCGGCGACGCACCCATGAGGGTTGCCCCGGGGCGTTTGGTCGTGATCGACCGGGCTTCGGGGAGTCAAAAGGAGCTGTCGAAGACCCATGACCTGTCCCACCTGCCATGCCCCCCTTGCCCCGTTGGAAGGGTGTTTCGTATGCCGCACGTGCGGCGAAAGCGCGTGTGCGGGGTGATGGATGCCCTCCCTTTGCGGGTCCTGCGGCACCTACGCCCGGCATTCGAAAAGTGACGTCAAGGAGCTCCGGCGCCGCGAATGCCCGCGGTTCGACATCGTCCATCGCGGCTGCTGCGCCATGCATGAATGCAGCCGGGTGACACCGAAAGGCCAGGTGCGCTGTGATTTTCCGGCTTGGAATCGGGCGCAGCAACGGGCAGCCACGCGGCAAGGCACCTGAGTGGGACCCGAATGGCCATGCGTGGTCATCATGCGTGTCACGTGACTGGGCGTCCTGAACGGACATGCGCGGACATGCCGCGGGTCACATGACTGGGGCCTCAACCGATGACGGCGCGCAGCCAGACGGCAACCCACGAGAGCCGCGCTTCCACGTGGCGCGAAGGCCTGCGGGGTGCATCGATCCCCGCCGTGCGCCGTGGGGTGCAAGGGGGCGTCGCATGGGTGGGGGCGCCATCCCTGGCCGATCGTCGCCCTCACGCCCGGTCGCGGCGCGGCGAGCGGCGGGTCGGCGGCCGGCGCGTGAAACGCAGCCTCCCTATTGTCCCGAGGAATCCGACGAATTCCCCGGTGCCGAGCTTGCTCTTCCCGTCCTGGCGGTTCTCGAAGCGGATCGGGGCCTCGGCGAGGGTCAGGCCGGCTTGCTTCGCAAGGAACAGGATCTCGACCTGGAATGCGTATCCTTCACTCTGCGCGTTGCTCACGAGGGGCTTCGCGGCCGGCCCGTACACGCGGAATCCCGTGGTCGCATCCTGACTGGGAATGCCAAGGACCGTGCGGGCGAGGCCATTCCCGACGCCGCTCACGAGCCGGCGGTAGGCACTCCACCCCACGATGTCGCCGCCGGCAACGTACCGGCTGCCGAGGGCAAGGTCGGCCCCTTCCACCACGGTCTCGATGAGGGCGGGCAGGTGCGCGGGGTCATGACTCAGGTCCGCGTCCATGACGGCGACGATGTCGGCGCGGGCCACGGAGACTCCCGTCCGGATGGCACTCCCAAGGCCGCGTTTCTCGCCTCGGTCGATCACCCAGATCGGGTGCGTCTTTCCGAGTTCGCGGGCAAGGTCTGCCGTCCCGTCGGGGGATCCATCGTCCACGACGATGATCTCGTAGGCAAGCGGGAGGTTCTCCCGGATCCCGTCCACGAGACGAGGCAGTGTCTCGGCCTCGTTGTACGTCGGAACCACCACGGAAACGGTCGGCGTTTCGGCCATCGGATACCACGGCGTGTCGCGTCCCTGCGGTATGCCCTGTGGTACAACAGCCGGTGATTCCCTGTCGCGGCGTCGGCGGCGGCCGGAACACGGCGGTGCCGGTGGGTCGAGCGGATCGCGGGTCGGTCACCGCCCCGGGGACCCCCTGGGGGTGCCAACTTAACGAAAGTGGCGGGTCGCGAGGGGTGGGTGCGGTTGTTTGTGGCCCCCACGAGGTCACCCTCGCGCGGCGGTCCGGCGCGGCCCGTTTCCCCGCATCCACGGCGACGAGATGTGCCCATCCTCGCAGTTCCGTACCAGAATGGAGGTACCGGGGCAGGAAGGGATGGCGGACATCATGCGCTCCCGGCTGCGCACGATTCTCTCTCTTGCATCAGGCGTCGGTTTCCTCGTCGCCCTCATCGTGTACGTGGGCCCCGGGAGCATCGTCGAGGTCGTATCCCAGGCATCGTTGCCCATGGTGTTCCTCGCCCTCACGTCCTATCTGGCGTTCTTCGTCCTGCGCGGGATCCGATGGTCGATGATCCTGAGCCCCGTCGGGGAGGTCAGCGTCCCCCGCACCACCGGGTACACCATGGTGGGGTGGCTCGTGAACACGCTCGTTCCCATGCGCGCCGGCGAATTCGCCCGCGCCGGGCTCCTTGCGAAGCGCGACAAGGTCCCTTTTGCGTCCGGGCTGTCCACCATTGGCGTCGAGCGCGTCCTTGACGTCCTCGGCCTCGCCATCGCCTGCGCCGCCGCGTTCGTGGTGCTGCCCCGCGCGTTCTCCGTGCCTTCCGCATTCACGGTCGCGTTCCATGTCTCGTGGGCGCTCCCGATCCTCCTCCTCGGATTCCTGTGGGGTGCGAGCCGGCGCCCCGCCGCCATCCGCGCGTCCATCGACCGGACCGTCGGCCGGCTCCCCGGTTGGGGTTCGAAGCTTGCCCGCTTCACCAATGCCCTCGTTGACGGTGCCACATCCCTGTTCTCCCGGCCTCGCGCCCTGCCGGCCATCCTGGCCCTCACCGTCGCCATGACCGCGGCGCAGGTGGCCATCTACACGTTCCTCCTCCTTGCCTACCTGCCCGGGGTCGACCCGGTCATTGCCGCCGCCGGCGTTCCGTTCTTCATCCTGAGCTTCGCCATCCATGTCACGCCCGGGAACGTGGGCACGTACGAGGCCGCCTTCATCGCCATCTTCGCAGCTCTCGGGTATGCGCCAACGGCGCTTGCGCCCGTGAGCGTGCTCACCCACGCCTCCACGGCGGGGTTCGTCATCCTCCTCGGAACCCTTGCCGGCGTGGCCCTCGGAACGCGGCCCCTCACCGACCACTCGCAGGCACCCGTCGACGATGTCATCCTCGAACCCCCGGCCGGCCCCGCCGCTCCCCGCGCCCCAGGAGGTGGGCAGGGATGAGCCTCGGCGTCAGCCACACCCACGTCACCTACGTGCCGCGACTCAACGAAGGCATCTCGAAGAACATCCACCACCTCGTCGAAACCCTCGGGCACCGCGGCATCCGCGCCACGATCCGCTCGCCCGAGGTCGAGGTCGGTGAATTGAACGGCAAGGCCACGTACATCCGCAAGGGCCTCGAATGCATCGAGCGGCTGAACGACGCCCATCGCGACGAGGCGGTCGACCTCCTCCACTTCCACCTGTCCATTCCTGCCATGGGCCTCCTCGCCCGGCTCTCGCGGCGGGGCGCCGCGCGGCGGAAGCCTCTCGTGGGTCACGCGTGGAACCCGTTCGTCACGGCCGCGGACGCAAGCCGGGGCGGCGCCGTGGAGAGCACTTACCACCTCCTCTTCAACAATCCCGCCATCGCGCGGGCCGCCATGCGCACCTTCGATGCCCTCGTCGTGTCCAGCCGGTACCAGGAAGCCCAGGTGCGTGTGAACGGCTACAAGGGGCCCGTGCACGTCATTCCGAACGGTGTCGCCGTGGACGAATACCGCCCCGCGACCGCGGCCGAAAAGCGTCACGCCCGCGAGGAACTCGGCCTTCCCGATGACGGGCCCGTCATCCTCTACTACGGCCACTTGACGCCCTGGAAGGGGGCCCACGTCCTCGTGGAGGCCATCCCGCACATTGCGGAGGCCCACCCCGACGCCCACTTCGTCATCGCACACACGCCCTACGGGAACCATGCGGACGCGTTGCGCGCGAGCCTCCGGAACGCGGGCGCAGCCGACCGCGTCACCTGGATCGGGAACACGCACGTCCCCACACTCCTCCACGCAGCCGACCTTGGCGTGGTGCCCATGGTCGGGGCCGTTGGAACCGCATGCCACCCGAACGTCGTCCTCGAATACATGGGCGCCGGCGTTCCCATCATCGCGAGCGACTGCGGATCCATCCCGGAAGCCGTCGTCCACGGACGCACGGGACTCCTGGCCGAACCCGGGAACCCTGCCGACCTTGCGGCGAAACTGAGCGACCTCCTCTCGGATGCCGGCATCCGGGAAACCATGGCGAAAGCGAGCCGGGCGCGGGCCCTCGAGACATTCGCATGGCCCGGGATTGCCGAACGGGTCGAAGCCGTGTACGAGGGAATCATGGACCGCCCCCGCGACCTTCCGCAGAAGACGCCGGCGGAGCGGGCGAGGGCGGCGCCGTGAGCGGACGGCAACGGGGTGGGTCCGCGGCATCCGGTAGCGGGTGGTCTCCGGTAGCGGCCGATTCCGCCGTGGGGCTGATCCGCTCGGCGACTCGGCCCGGGTTCTGGATGTCGCGTGAAGCAAGGATGACCTGCCGGTC
>JBFILE010000110.1:0-10697 GCA_041599855.1 Thermoplasmatota archaeon | reverse complement strand
GGCAATTTCAGCCCCGCACCCCACCTGTCAATATGAGTCGACGCAATCAATGTTACCATTGATTCGTCTCGTCGCCCCCCACGTCCATGGCGATGTGCATCGCATATGCCCGCGCATCCTCCCCGAACACGCCCCTGAATTCGCCCCAGAATTCTCCGGCGGGCGCGAAGGGGGTTGCCACCTCTTCGTCAAGGGGGGGAGCGGCGAATGACTCGTGTTCATTGGAGAATTTCACGTGGCGGGTTGCGGCCTCGGCAAGCGATCCCGTGAGGCCGATGATCTGGATGCCAGGGCCGGGGGCGACGGCCTTGACGCGGAGTTTCGTGCCCTGGTCTGCCGCGTTTCCGGCATCGTCGATCATGTCGTTGCCGGAAGCGGACGAGAACAGCGGGTCGGGCCCGGAGGAGGCAAGGATCCGGGCACCGGTTCCGGTTCCCGTGGGCTGCAGGACGCGGTCGGCACCAACCGCGGTTTGGATCGTGTACTCGACGGGAATTCCGGAGGCGAGGTACATGAGGGCTTCCTTGGCGTTCGCCGCGGTCGTGGACCGCTCAAGGGCAAAGGGCCGCTCCAGGGTGGCCGCGTTCCCGAGGACCACATGGGGTTCGTCCATCGGCCGGGCGCCGGGCACGACGAGGACGGGGGGTTGGAGGAACACGAACGTGGATTCGCCACGTGAAACGCCGTCAAGGACCTTGATCGTGACCGTGATCTCGTAGTCGAGGGAGTCCACGCGGCGGTCGAGGGGGATCCGGTACACGACCCACCCCGGCTGCGGAATCGTCCCTTCGGCCCGGAAGGCGAAATCATCGGCGGGCACTTGGCTGGGGAGGGCCGCGGAAAGGGCGGCATCGGAGTGGGCCGCGTCCTCGTTGGTCTCCATGCGGCGCCCATCGCGAAGGGCCGACACGGCGATGACCCCCTGGTCATCGGATTCGCTTTCGGCGACCGTACCCGGGCCGAGGCATCCGGGCGCGAGGACAAGGGCAACGAGGGCAAGGGCAGCGGTCAATTGGCGGGCAAGGGTGCGGTGGATCGTGGAGGCCAGAGGACTCATGGTCATCGACCCATCGGCTCTCCGACGGGTATTAGGGAGATTGGACCTCGATGCTAGTGTCGGCCGTGAGCCGCCGGAACCGCGGCGGGATGCGTTGTGGATCGCCGGGAACAGGGCCCATTCCACGCCCATCCCCGCCACCCCCCTTTATCAACGTCCAGCGGGATGCCGCCGCCGATGACGCCGGAGCCGGAGCCGGATTATGCCGCCCTGGGGTTCATGGCGGGTCTTGAGATCCACCAGCAACTGGACACGCGCAAACTCTTCTGCCGCTGCCGCTCCCACCTGGATGAGCCCGTGCACGTGGAGGCGCACCGCACCCTGCGGCCGACGACGAGCGAACTCGGCGAAGTGGACCCGGCGATGCTCGCGGAAGCCCGGAAGAAGCTTGCCTTCCACTACGAGGCGGGCCACGATTCCGCGTGCCTCGTGGACCTTGACGAGGAACCGCCGCATTCCTTGACCCCGGAAGCGGTGGAGGTGGCCCTCACCGTCGCCGAGCTCTTCAACATGCGTCCGTCGGACGAGGTCCACGTGATGCGGAAGATCGTGATCGACGGGTCGAACACGAGCGGCTTCCAGCGGACCGCCCTCCTGGCATCGGGTGGGGCCGTCGAGGCCGCCTCGGGCCCGGTTGCCCTGCAGGCGATCAGCCTTGAGGAGGACAGCGCCCGCAAGGTCGAGGCCACGAAGGAGGAGAAGGCTGCGGGCCTTGTGCGATACCGGCTGGACCGCCTCGGGATCCCCCTCGTCGAGATTGCGACGAATCCCGGGATCACGGGCCCGGACCACGCGCGGGAGGTGGCGGAAGCCATCGGCATGGTGCTCCGTTCGACAGGTTCCGTGAAGCGTGGACTCGGCACCATCCGGCAGGACCTCAACATCAGCATCCGGGAAGGCGCCCGCATCGAAGTGAAGGGCGTCCAGACCCTCGACATCATCCCGGAGGCGGTGCGGTACGAGGTGCGGCGGCAACTGAAGCTCCTTGAGATCCGCGCGGCGCTCGCGGAACGGGGCATCGCCGCGGCGGATCTACGCGGCGAGCAGGTGGATGTGACCGCGCTCCTTGCGGACTGCGGGTCCAAGATCCTCCAAGGCACGTTCAAGCGGGGCGGGAAGGCGGTCGCGGTCGCGCTCCCGGGATTCCACGGCCTCATCGGGAGGAAGGATCCCGCGGCGGCTGCGACGGCGCCGCCGGTGCCCCGGTTCGGCCGCGAACTCGCGGACCACGCGAAGGTCGCGGCCGGCGTCGGCGGCATCTTCCACACGGACGAGTTGCCCGCGTACGGGATCACGGACGACCACGTGGCGCGGATCCGCGACACCCTCGGCCTGGGCGACGGGGATGCGTTCGTGCTCGTGGCTGCGCCTCCGGCGAAGGCGGCGCGCGCCCTCGAAGCGGTCGTGGACCGGGCACGGGTCGCGTTTGAATGCGTACCCGAGGAGACGCGCGAAGTGCAGGAGGACGGGGCGAGTGCGTACCTGCGCCCGCTCCCGGGCGGCGCACGCATGTATCCGGAGACGGATGTGCCGCCGTTCCGTGTGACGGCGGCCGACCGGGAACGGATCCGGGCGAACCTGCCGGAACTCATCCCGGAGAAGATCGAGCGCCTCCAGAAGGAGCATGGCATCGCCGCGGGTCAGGCGCGACTCCTTGCACGTTCCGGCCGCGCGGACGTGTACGAGGCCATCGTCCGCGAGACCGGCCTCACGAAGGAGGCAGCCCGGGCGCTCACGGACACGTTCGCGGAACTGTCCCGGGAAGGTGTCGCCATGGACAGCCTCGATGACGCGGCATTCCTCGCCGTCTTCCGCGCCCTTGCGGCGAAGGATTTCGCGAAGGAAGCGGTGGCCGACGTGCTCCGCCACCTTGCCACGAAGCCCGGAAGCGACGTCGAGGGCGCCGTGGATGCCCTCGGCCTCAAGAGTCTCGGGGAGGCGGAGGTCGTTGCGATCGTGGACCGCCACATTGCGAAGCAGGCGGACTACGTGAAGGAGAAGGGCGGCATGGCGGCCATGGGCGGCATCATGGGCCCCATCATGGGCGAGCTCCGCGGAAAGGCGGACGGCGGCACCGTGAACCGGGTTGTGAAGGAGCGCCTCGCGGCGTTCCTGGCCGAGAACGGGTGACCGCACGGCCCTGGCCGCGGCCGGTTCAGCTCCGCGGCGGACCCGGGCCGAGGCCCGCTGCCCGCCTTCGAACCGTCGCCTTCCCCCCGGCGTACCGCCTGGCCTGCCGGGGGACACTTCTCCCGGGGACATAGGGACCTCCGACGCGGGGGGGGCTCATCCCATTCCGGGTCCATTTTCCACCGGGCCCCTTTCCCGTCCGGTCCTTTGCCCTCGGGGGCCCGGGTCGCCGCGGGGGCATGGGTGCCCCGGGACAAGCGGGCCGCGGACCCGCGGGCGTGGCGGGCCGATGACCCACCGGGGCATGGGGCGCATGAGGCGCGCGGCCCATTGCTCCACCGGCCTCGCGGCGCCGCGGGCCCGCCCGGGCGTCCCCATATACTGCGCCGGGAGAGTGGGGGATACCGACAACCCATCGACCCACCCCCATTCCGCGCGCCCCCTTCTTCGTCTTCGTTCCTCCGGGGTGTGCGGGGTCCCCCCAAGGGTGGGTCGATGTGGCGGTCGAGTATTTTCTGTCCGTCCGGTGCTCGCGGGCGGCGGCGCCCCGGTTCCCGTCCCGCATCCCCCGCGATCAGCGCGTCCGGATCGGCTTCGTCGCATCCGGCTCGGGCGGGAGAGCCTGCGCCACGTCCGGCGCGTCCCGACCGGTCACCGCGTTCACGACGCGGCCTTCGGTGCTGATCTCCGCGAACGGCACGTAGATGGTGTCGAGGAGTTCGTCCTCCACGTGGATGGGGCCCCGGTAGCCGAGGCCGAGGCGGAGGGATTGGCGGACTTCCCCGAAGAGGGCGCCACTTGGCGGGATCGGCGGGATGAACTGGCTCTTCCGCGTCCCATCCACGAAGTACGTGGTCCCGTCGCGCGCCACGGCGTCGAGGAGTTCCGCGCTCTCCTCAAGGTCCACACGGCGGGTGAGGGCGTTCACGAGGATGTCCCGCTCGCCAAGTCCGGTGGCGACGGGGATGAGCCAGTACGGCACGTACCGGATCTTCACCACGTTTGCAAGGCCCGCGGATTCCACGAGGCGGCCAAGGTGCAGTGGGAGGGCGGGACCGGCGGCGAGGACGCGGCCCGGCGATTTGAGACCCACGGGTTCCGTGAGCATCATGTCCTGCACGAAGGCGCGCACCCGCGCCGTCTTCCACCCTGCAAGCACGTTCCATTCCTCCTCGAGGAAGGCCCGGCCGTTCAGGATGACTTCGAGGCGGTTCGCCTCGTCGAGGAGGAGCGCCCGTTCCTCCACGGTGCGCGCCGTGATGGCTTCGCGGGCCAGCCGGTTCAACCGACGCTCGTAGCGGACGGCCTCCTCGCTCCACGCAAAGACGCAGCGGAAGAGGACGCGGGTCTCGATGACGCGCCGGAGGCGGCGCACGGCGCGCGGGGAGCCCCGCAGGAGCAGGGTGTTCCCGTGTGCCAGCGGGGGAACCGTGACGTGGCGTTGGCTGACGCGGACCACGTCGACCCCGTCCTCGTCATCGTCGCGGGCGCGTTCCCCGACGCGTGCCAGGTCGGCGATGAAGCGGCGGACGCGGCTGTCGGCCGCGTCGAGCTTCACATCCGTCGGATTCGCGACGGGGACGGAGACATCGAGGTGACGGTCCCATGCGCGGGACCCGAACTGCTCCTCGGCGAGGCCTTCCCCGAGGCTTTCGAGGTCCACGTCACAATGCAATTCGTCGCGGATGTCCCCGACCGCTCGCGCCCGAGCGTTCCGGATGATCGTCCCCGCGAGGCCCGCGATGGCGAGGGCGGGGACCGCGAATCCGAGGACCGTCACGTGGAGGGCGCCGGTCACGTACTCGACCGGCCGCGGGGGCGTGAGGATCCCGCCCGCTTCCCGGGCCGCAAGGGCGCGCACGAACGGCGCGCGGGAGGGCGCAAGGCCGGCGCCGTCGACGGCAAGGGCGACGGCGTGCACGTACAGCCCCGTCATCGCCGCCACGGCGAGGACCACGGCAATGCTGATGCCGAGTGAGGGGCCCGCGGCCGCATACGGCTCGATGAATGCGCCGGGCGCCCATCGTCCCACGGAGGCCCCCCATGAGGGGACCACGATCAGGATCTGGACGATGGCGGCCCCGGTGGTCGCCATGGCCATTGCCGCAACGGCGAGGGACCCGCGGGGCAGGAACCGGAGGTCCATGTCGGCCGGAACGATGGCGCGGACGGCCGCGGTGGCCAAGGTCGCAACCAGGAGCGGCCCCGTGACCAGGATCAGGAATCCTCGTCCTGACACCTCCACGGAATCCGCCAGACCGATGTCGAGGGCCCATGCCGTGGTCGCGATGCCCATGGCGAGGAGCAGGACGCCGCCGATGAGGGCGGCAAGGCGCGCAGCGCGGATCCGTCCGCGGACGGAGCCCTTGGGTCGGCCGAACCTCGGATCCGGCGTTGCTTCCCCGAAGCGGGGAACGGCACTCCACGCACGCATGCTGAACGGCGATCGAGGGTGCGAGGTTCATAAAGCCCTATCGAATTCGCGGCTTGTGGCGGCGCGACGGAGCGTGGCGGTCCTCGTCCATCGGAGGGGGCCGGATGGGGGTCGCGTCGCGCTGCTTCTCGCCCGCGACCCGGCCCGCGGTGGCGGCTGGCAGCCGGTCACGGGGAAAGTGGAACCCACGGATCCGACCCTTGAGGATGCGGCACGGCGGGAGGTGCTGGAGGAAACCGGCCTTGCCGCCGTCACGATGCTCGACCTCGGGGTCGAATCCATGTTCACGGGGTACGACGGCCACTCCTACCAGGAACGGAGCTTCGCCGCCGAGGCCCTCGAAGGCGAAGGCGACGTGCGCCTCTCAGAGGAACACCACGACATGGCATGGGTCCCGTTCGTGGAGGTCGAGGCGCGGTTGACGTACGATGAGAATCGCCGGGCGTTCCGAGCCCTCGTGGCGGCGCTGGACACCGGGTGACCACGGGCGAGGCATTCCCGGCCCCCCCCCGCTGTCGTCGCCGTGAACCCTTGGCCGCCCTTGTGCCGTTTGGGGCCCCGACGCGCCCGGGACCGGAAGCCGCAGCGGGACCCCCCGGCGCCCGGCCTGGTCGCGGATCCGGTTGGACCCGGGACTGTCCGGACGGTCGCCGAAATCCCCGGTTCATCCCCCGGTTTCCAGAATAATTACTTATGGCGCGCCCGTGCATGCGCCGTGTATGCACGCCGCATCCGCCATGTCACGGGCCCCTGAGCCGGAGTCCGCGAATCGCGATTGGGTGCGTTGGTACGAGGAACTCGATGACGACGAGCGCCGCCTCATGCGCGAGCGCCTCATCGATTCCGGCGTGGATGACGTCCGCGAGGACCCCGAACGCCGCATGTTCTTCCTTTTCCACGTGGAGGACCTCATCGCGGACGTGGCGCCGGGCACGCGGGCCCTCGGCGAGCATCATCATGTGGTCATGGCGCTCCGCGGCGCGAACGAACCGGATCGCGTGGCCCAGCGCAAGGCCGCGGTCGCGCGCATGTTCGACGCGTACCGGGATTGCATCCTGGCGAATCCCTGGCTCACCTGAGTGCAGGTAGGGGCATTGACCCGCCGGCACGGGTCGCATCAACCGTTCACCACGTCAGCGTCAGCCGTGGCGGGATCAGGTCTCCGGAACGGGACCGACGGGATTGCCGCACGGGCCGGGGCACGGCATCGTGCGCATGGGCCGCGGCATGAGACATCGGCACCGCAGCAGGAGTCACCGTCAAGACAGCCTGAGGCATGGGCGCGGGGTAAGGGAGGCTTGGTAGGATCCCCGCGCCGTCCGCCTCAATGGAGGATGGCCCGATAGCTGCACGTCGGGCAGAGTGGGCCACACCGCGAGGGGTCGTGGGCATCAACGGTGACGGGCGCCATCTGGATTGCGTACGTGGACAGGTCCGTTTCACAGACCCGGCAGAGAAGCGCGTGAACGACTTCGTCCTCCATGGGCCGAACGCCGGGTTCACGAATGTTAACGCTTGTGACAAATGGCAATGACAGTGCAGGATTGGCAACCCGGCCCCGGACGACAGGGCCCGGGAAGAGGCAGCCGGGACGGACGTCACCGTGGTCAGACAGGCCTCGAAAACAAGGGAGTGGGGCGAGCCGGGCTCGAACCGGCGACCTCATGATCTTCAGTCATGCGATCTCCCAACTGATCTACCGCCCCAGTTGGATTGCGCGTTGGTGCGCGTCCGGCGAACCGGATGCGACGACCCGACTATCCGACTTCTCGTGATAAATGTTGCGGGGCGGATCCAAGGGACCCGCCGCCCAAGGGACGCTCCGGACCCGGTGGATCAAGCTTCGCCGCCGCAGCCGTTGAATCAGGCCTCACCGGACGAGCCGTTGAACCAGGCCTCACCGGAGGATCCGTTGAATCAAGCTCGCCGCCGGAACCGTGATTCAAGCCTCGCCGCCGTGGTCGGCGATGAGGGCCTTCGTGGTGTCCCGGATGGCGGCTTCGCTCGCGAACTTGGGTTCCCAGCCGCTCTTCTGGAGTCGGTCGATGGCGAGGCGCATGAGTTTCACATCGCCCTTCCACCCGCGACCGCCGTCGACGCCACCCGTGGTCTTGAGGACCACATCCTTGAGGCCCATCTCCGCGATGACGGCCTTGGCGATGGCGAACACATCGATGGCGTCCGCACTCCCGATGTTGTAGCACTCGTACCGGTTCTTCCGGTGCTGGACGCCGTGGAGCATGGCATCCACGCAGTCGTGGACGTGGCAGTAGCTCTTGAGTTGACGCCCGTCGCCGAGGATCTCGAGTTCCCCAGGGTTCTTGACGAGTTTATGGTAAAAGTCGAAGGTGACGCCGTGGTTCGACCGCGGCCCCACGATGTTGGCGAAGCGGTACGTGACCGCGGCCATGTCGAAGGTTCCACAATACGAGGAGATCAACGCCTCGGCGGCAAGCTTGCTCGCGCCGTACAGGCTGATGGGCTCGAGGGGTCCGTGGTCCTCGGGTGTCGGAATCGTCTTCGCTTCCCCGTACACGGTGCTCGTGGATGTGAAGACGAGGAGGGGAACACCGACGTGGCGCATGGCTTCGAGAACCACATGGGTGGCCACGATGTTCTCGTTCACGTGGACCTTGGAGTCCCGGGCGCCGAGGCGCACGTCGGGGTTCGCGGCAAGGTGGTAGACGGCGCTTGCGCCATCCATGACCTGGATGAGATGATCCAGGTCCTTCACATCGCCGTTCACGAACGTGAACCCGTCGCGACCTTCGGCACCCTTGAGGTACCGCATGTTGCCGCTGGTCAGGTTGTCGAATACGGTTACGTCGGCCCCGGCGTCAAGAAGGCGGTCCACGAGATGACTCCCGATGAACCCGGCCCCGCCGGTCACGATGACGCGCTCGCCACGGTGCACGGGCCGCGTGAGGATGCGGCCCGCTTTAGCGGTTTCGCTCCATCCGGGTGGGCGCACACGACGTCCCATGGTCCGCGGGCGCTCGCGGGGGGAGTCCTGCCGAGCGCTGCCGAGCGGACGCGTCGTTCGATCATTCATCGAACCATCCAGCCAAGCCACCTTGTGTTTCGACAGGGAATCAGGGGGCGATGGGATCGATCATGCACGACACCGAGCACCCGCTCGCTCACCCCGCGGGCACCGCCCGTCCGGGCCCGGAAGCCACCCCCCTCCGCCACATCCGCGCCATCGCCTTCGACCTCGACAACACCCTCGTCGACATCATGCGGGTGAAGGAGCGCGCCGCCGAGGCTGCCGCGTGGGCCCTCGCCGACGCGGGCCTTGATGTGCACCCGGAAAAGTGCGCGCGCGCCATCATGGACACCGCCTTCGAGGTCGGCTTCGACCGCACCGACGTGGTGGACCGGTTCATGGCGCTGAAACACCCGGATGCGGACGTCCGACTCGTCCATGTGGGCCGTCATGCGTTCGCCCGCGCCGAGGATGATGCAGCCGTCCCGTACCCCCGGGCCCACCGCACCCTCCTCGAATTGAGCCGCCGCGGATTCACCCTCGCGGTCGTCACGGATGCCACGCGCGACCGCGCCGTGAACCGCCTCCAGGCCGCCCGCCTCCTGCCCTTCTTCAAGACCCTCGTCACCTTGGATGACACGGACGAAGGGAAGGTGGATGCCGCGCCGTACCGGATCGTGGCCGAACGCCTCGGCCTCGCCCCCCACGAGATCCTCATGGTCGGCGACAATCCGGCCCGGGACATCGTTTGTGCTCGCACCCACGGCCTTCGCGCGGTCCTCGCCGAGTACGGCCTCCAGGACCACCTTTCGGATGGGCATGAATCATGCGGCGCGGACGCGCGCATCCCTTGGCTCGACCACCTCCTGACCCTTGTTCCGGCGGAGGCCCCGAAGACCCCGGTCGCCCGAAAGCCCCAAGTCGTCGATGGCCGGTGAGGGGTCGTTCCCATGGCGCGCACCACGGTCCGGCTCTTCGGCGGCGTGAACGAGATCGGCGGGAACAAGTTCCTCGTCGAGGAGGGGGACGACGCCGTTTTCCTCGACTTCGGCACGTCGATCGGCGCCCGCAACGAGTTCTTCGAGGAATTCGTGAACCCGCGGACCGCAAGCGCCCTCCGCGACCTCCTGCGCCTTCATCTCCTGCCCGACATCGACGGCATCTACCGCGAGGACCTCCTCTCGGTCGCCCGTAGCGACACCGATCGGGACCTTCCCGTCAGCGCCGAGGAATGGACGCGCGGGAACAATGGGCGCGCACGCGTCCACGGCGTCCTCCTCACCCACGCCCACGTGGACCACTTCCAGGACATCTCGTTCCTCGATCCCACGATCCCGATCCATGCCACCGCGACCACCGCGGCGATGCTCGCGGCCATCGAGGATGTGAAGAGTGCGAGCGTGGAATCGGAGATCATCACGATCCGTGACCGGCGGCACCCGAAGGGGAATTCCTTCCTCCACGTGCCGCGCAGCATCGTGGCCTTCGAGGACGGAGCCGTCTTCGACGTTGGCCCCTTCCGCGTGCAGGCCATCCCGGTGGATCATTCCGTCCCGGGCGCGACGGCGTTCCTCGTCGGGACGCCTTCCGGGAAGCGCATCCTGTACACGGGTGACCTCCGGTTCCATGGGAGCCTCCATGACCGCACCCGTGCGCTCCTCGCTGCGGTGGACGGCCTCGAGCCGGACCTCATGCTCTCGGAGGGCACGCGCATGGGGAACGATCGGAGGGACAACGAGTCGGAAGTGGAACGCGGCGTCGCGCGGCTCGTGGCGGAGACCGAGGGCCTCGTCTTCACGGAATTCGGGTGGAAGGACACGACGCGGTTCGACACCCTGCAGCGGGTCGCGGAAGCCTCCGGCCGCACCCTCCTCGTGGACCCGCGGCTCGCGTTCCTCCTGAAGCGGCTTGAACGCCGTCCGGATGTACCGTCGCAGGCCATCGACCCATTGACGTCATCCGCAGACCAGCGGGCGTCGTCACCGCCGGCTAGCGCTTCGATGGCCGCCGCTTTTGCTTCGCCAACGGCCGCCTGGCGATCCTGCTTGTCCGTGATGCGATAGGCATCGGCCAGTCCGGACTCCGCCGCG
>JBFILE010000109.1:0-10717 GCA_041599855.1 Thermoplasmatota archaeon | reverse complement strand
AAAGGCTGCATCGGGGTCAGCGGCCACGGCAGTGGATGCCGCGCCGATGAGGAAGAGGTTCGCCACGAACAACGCGGCGAGCGTTCGCATGAGTTTGCTCCAGGGTTTCGAGTTCTTGTATTGCATGAGATGTTCTCCTGCAATCCTCAGGAGAATCACAGTTTGGTATAACGTGCTTAGCCGATGGTTTTCCGGGATCGGGCTTCCCACGCCGGGGATTATTGATTGTTGTGGCCGGATGGTTTCCAACTTGGTAGCCGAATCTTTTCCAACCATTAGCCGCTTTTTTTCCAACCCGTCGATTCGGCATCATATGGGGTCGCCATGGGTCCTCGCCCGAGTTCCATGCGGTGGAAAGGCTTCTCGGATGGCGGGGATGCCCCATCCTTTCGGCGTGTGGAGCGTCGCGCATCCGGATCTGCCCAATGGCTCGGCGGGGCGCCGTGGGTCGCCGACGCGACGGCATTGCGGCGCATCCACACGCATCCCCGGTGTGGCGGTGCAGCCTGGGGGTGACAAGGTCATGGATCCCGGCGCGCGTGGGGCCGCGTCCGGGTGCTTTCCGGGTGGTTTGTGCACATGGGGGCGCGGCGCGTGCCCGCGCGCGCGAAGGCGCGGGAACGGAAAGCAGGACGATGGGGCGTGGAATCATCATCGGGTCGCGCGGCATGCGTCTGTCCCAGTATCGAGGCTCCATCAAACGCGGGGATCACGGTTGCAATCGTGGAGGGCGTAGGTGATGGGACCTTCGCTTCCCAGCGGCCCGTCCCGTGGCCTTTGATCCCCTGGTGCGCGAGGCGTTTCCTCGCCGTGATCCGGCGGCCATCCAACCAAGAGGAATGTCCGTCCTTCTGCCCGTTGCAAAGCACGAAGGCGGCAGGGCTCCACGGATCGCTGCGGGGTGCCCACGGGGTATCGAGAACGCCGGCCTCTTGGCGAAAGGGGTGGCCGGGGGGGTGATGCCGATACGCCCGGTGGGCCCCTCAGGGATCCCGGAAGGCTGGCCTCGCCGGTTTGGCAAAGCCGAGTTGGCCTGGCCTGGCATGGCCTGGCCTGGAATAAGAGAGGAGCCACGGGGGCGCGTGCACGCTGGCTTGGGGTTAGTGAGCGCACGCCCCCGTGCCTCAACTCGAAACCGATCATCGTGAAGAGGTGCGCCCGGTTGAGACGGGCCAGCGTAGCCGCCGGGCGCCCCGGGACGGGGTGCCGAAGAGGCGCACCTGTTGATCTTCGCGGATCGGGCTTCGAGCGCTCCGATGAGTGGCTTCCTGCCGAACCCTTGGAGGTTCCGCATGGGCATAAGCTGCGTAGCCGATCGTTTTCCAAGTCGGATGACAATCCACCGGGGGGTTGCATGTCACGGGGCCCGTCGAGTACGCGCTCGCGCGGCACGCGCCGCAGGGATCGGCCATTCCAAGATGGTGCGGGACGACTCGCGAGCATCGCTGCCGATGGGGGCTGCGCGCCATGAACCGGCGTGACAGGTTCCGGGCCGGTGGAGGTTGCCGCCGCTCACTGCGCCGGCGCAGCGTGCTCGGCCAACGCTTCCGTGCGCGCATAGGTGCGCGGCATGGATTCGTCCACATCGACGAGCTCTGCGCGTTCCAGTTCCTTGAGGTGGTACGCGACGAGGCGCCGGGAAAGGCCCGTGAGGTCCGCCAGTTCCCGCTGGGTGAGCGGGGTCTCGGATTTCACGATGGCGCCTGCAATGACCCGTCGCGTCGGGTTGTGGAGGGCGTTGTCCACGCTCCGCGGCTGCGGGGGGTGGGCGGCTGCGAAGTAGCTCAGGCGGCGCCCCTGGCGACGATAGCTCACGAACTGGTGCGTCGCAAGCACGCTCAGGTGGTGGCGGACCACGATGCGGGTGAGGTCCGTGATGCGGCAGAGGTCGGCGACGCTCGCGCCCGGTTCCTTCTTCAACGCCTCCAGCACGGCCCGGCGGTTGTCGTTCTCGAGGGCCTTCGACCGCTCGAACCGTGAATAGAAGATGGCCGCGAGGAAACGGCGGGCCACGTATGCGAGGGTGGCGAGGCCGGCAAGGGCACTCGCGGTGACCACGGTTCGCGTAAGCGCGCTTGCCATGATGCCCCCGGCGACGCGGGCGCTCCCGACCGAGACGTACTCGGCGGACCCGGCGAATGTGGCGGTCAGCTGGGGCGTTCCGCTGGCCAAGGGGCTCGTGTCGCCGGACGCATCCGTGATGAATTCCGGGTACAGTCGAAGAATCCCGACGACTTCGATGGTTTCACCGGCAATCGGTTCCCGCTCCCCGTCGACGCCGACGAAGCCGTTCGCCGATGTGGCGCGGAGGGTGCCGTTCAGGTTCACGGTGGGGGCCTTCGCCGAGAAGATGATGCCGGGCGCGGACGCGCTGGTCACCTGCGCATCCTCCGCGTAGATGACCATGAATCGGGCAACGGATTGTTCGACGGTGCCGGGGCCGGCCGCTGTCGTGTGTGTGGCCCCCGTCTCGTATCGGTGGGTCTGCCCGCCCGCATCGATGGTCACGGTGACGTTCCAGAGGAGGATGCCGACACGCCCTTCGGTGATGGCCCGGGCATCCGTGATCCCGGTGGCGTCGGATGCCGCGGGGCCGGACACGGCGCGGACCGCCCCGCGCGGAATGATGTATGAGAATGCATGGGGGACCGTGGGGTCCCGGTGGCCGGCCCAGTGGGCCTCGTCGGCGCCGGTGGCGGCAAGGGCGCCGTCCACGGTGCCGGCAAGGCCGAGTCGACCTTCGCCGGGTTCGGTGAACGCGAAGACTTCGCAATGCTCCTTGCAGCCGATGGCCGAAAGGGAACCCGCCTCGAATGTGACGGGGCGCGTGTTGTCATCGGGGGGGCCGCCGGTCGTTGCCACGAACGTGCGGTTCTTGGTCACGATGTAGCCGGACGCGGACGACCAGTTCATGGTGAACGCGCCGTTCCTTGCGACCGGGGAATAGTCCAGCGATGCATCACGAGAGACGAATTCTGCGGCTCCCGTGAGTGTCATCGCGCCCGCGACGGCAACGGTTCCTTCGGCCTCGCTCCCGGATTCCGCGGCGAGTGAAGGCACCGCGGCGAGGGAGACCAATGACGCGAGAATCACGAGGAATCCAAGGCGCACGCGGTCCCGATGGCATACGCGGAAGAAAACCCTTGCCCCCGTTCCGGCCCGACCATTCCTCGCCCGCCTCGGATTCCAATGCAATAACCCGGTTGCAGGCCTACGTGGTGGCACGGGACATGTCGGGGTTCCTGGAGGGTTGGAAAGAAAACGGCTACCCAGTATATTATGGTCAGGAGAACTCTTTGGATCCGGTGACATAATGTTCGTTGCACGCTGGCTTGGGGTTATCGTGCTTGTACTCATGACTGCGCCCTCGGTTCTCGGAACCGTTGCGGCTATTCCGGGGGACGGCGTCGAAGCCGCCCCCATCTGCATCGACCCACGGGCGATGCCTCCGATCGACAATCGGCCCCGGTGTGATGCCGGGACGATCGAGATCGATCCGGACATCGTCCTTCGGCCAGTCGAACAGGCCATCGACGACCTGATCGGCCGATGCCCGTACATCGACGGCGTCGACGTGTGCCTTGCCGAAGACCCGGCCCTTCTCCGGAAGGTCCTTGACGCGCTCGAGCGCGCATCCGAATGCATCGTCGTGGATCCGTACGCGAATCCGCCGGTCCAGACGGTCCCGTGCCCCCGCGACGACGCGTGAGGCCACCCTTTTTTCACGGGGGCCGGCGGCCCCCCATACCTTTAATAAGCGGAACCGGACTCCGGCGACCCGTTCGCATGCCCGCGAAGTCCATCTGCAACCTGTGCGGTCAGAAATACCGATCGTCCACCCACATCTGCCACCCGAACTCGGTGGACAAGCGCAACCGCTTCAAGGCGGCCCACAGCGCGCTTGAAGCCAAACAGAAATAGGGCCTTCATACGCCTCATTTTCGACCGGGCACCCGCGGGTGCCCGAATCCCGCGCCCCGGCGCCCATGTTCTCCCCGAGCGGAAGCGCTCGCCGCGACCCATGATCATGGCCGCCACCGCCGGCGCGGAAGTCCCCCCTCGCGGGAACGCGGGTCTGCGGTCCCCGAATCCTTCGGGCACACTCCGCCAGGGTCCTCCGAAAGGTCGCTCCCGCTCCGGCGCGGCCGTGGAGTGAACGCGATCGCCTCGGCGGCCCGTCGCGGCACCCGACCTTGGCATGCCCACGTGCCGGTGGGAGCCCCTGGAATCGTTTCGGCGGGCCCTCCGCTGATCGTGGGGGCCTTGCGGCGCGGACGGCCGGCGGTGGACCCGGGTGCGCGCGCCCGTCATGGGTGCCCGATCATGACGGAAGCGGCTCCGGCCATGTGAGCCCGATCGAGGGCAGGACGCCCTTGGCCGCAAACAGGCTCATCCCCGAATCCTGCACCACGACACCGATCTGCCGATCGCGGCTCTGGAAGTCGCTCCGGAACGGGTCGCCCGCGCATCCGATCCTGGGCGTGCAGCCGTCCGTGATCGCGATGTGGACGCGGCCGTCCTGGTCGCTCACGACGTCGATGAAGTCGAGGAGGTTCCGGCACCCCCGTGGCCCGCCACCTCCGCCCTGCAGCCAGACACATCCGAGTTGGACCGGGTCCTCCTCGGGCGTCACCTGCTGGGTGACGAAGGTCGGGCTTGCCGACGCCGCATCGAACGTGGTGGTGACGAAGAGATGCCAACGCGTCCCACCCGTGGCGTTGCTGGGGCCCGCGTCCTGCTCCTGCGGGTCCCGGGTGCCGAGGTACGCCATGGCGATGCGCCCATCGTCCCCATGGGTGATGCCGGCGAACACGTTGATCGTGTGGTCCGGCGGCGCCACCGGGAAGACGTCGCACGTCCGGAACTTGTCCGTGGACCGCAGGAGGTATGCGCGCTCATCGGTGTGGCGGAACAGCATGTAAGCCGTGCCATCCGCGGTGATGGTGATGTCGGCGTCGATCTCGGTCTGACCATACTCGGGCGCGCATTGCCGCAGCGTCCACGTGAGCCCGTCATCCTCACTCACGACCACGGTGGCGGGTCGGTCACAGTAGGCGCCGAGGCTTCCGAGGGCCACGGCGACAGTGCCGTCCGGGAATACGGCCGGATGGCCATTGATGTTGGAGCAGGATTGGTCGTGGATGTACACCTGCCGATCGTATGCGTAGGAGATGCCACCATCAAGGGACGTGGCGCACCATGTGCCGAGTTCGATCTTGTTCACGCAGAAGTACAGGTTCGTCGGGTACGTCCGCGGGCCCACGCCGGTGAGCGCGGGAGTGCCGGTGACGATCTTCTGGTGGTCGAGGTACGGGACGCCGCATGAGGCCGGCCGCTCCGTCCACGTTTCGCCCTCGTCATCGCTCCAGACCATGTACGCGCAAAGGATCGACGGGTGCATGTGGTTCGCGAAGATGCGGTCCGTGACCGGGTCCACCCACAGCATCGGGTCCGCCGTGCGGAAGAGGTCCTCGGTCTCGGGGAAGTTCGGGGTGACGAAATCGTGGACGATCTCCCACGTCGCTCCACCATCCCCGCTGCGGTGCACCTGATCGAACGAGGTCACGAAGATGTTCCCCGCGCTCGTGACCCCGATGTTGGGTTCCGCGCCGTCCCCCGGGACGAGGCGCTCCACGTACCGCGGGAACGAGGAACCCGTGGGATCCAGGTCCGGAACGACACCGTTGATGATGCCGGTCACATCATGGACAACGGGCGTCGGCCACGTGAACGTGCCCTGCCATCCGGGAGCTTCGCCATCGGCGAGGCGGGTGAGGGGCAAGGCGTCGTCGGCGCTCAGGCATCCGGCGAACACGGTGGCGAACAGGAGGGTCGGAATCAGGAGTCGTCGTCGATCAATCAAGGTCAGGCACCTCCTCAAGGCTGGTCAGGCGGCGACGGATGAGCACGGCGACGCCGAGCACGATCCCGTACGCCAAGGCGAACGCTCCGAGTGGCGGCACGGCCACGGTGGCCATGGCGAGCGCGGACGTGGCCATCGTGGACGGCGGGTCCGAGAGCGAGTGCAAGAGCGTGGTACCGGGGGTTTCGCCCACGGTCGCCTTCCGCACCGCGGGGTCATCGAAGGACGGATACGCGAAGGCGAGGGCGCCGTCGGCCGCGTCGGCGCGGATGATCTGGGGGACGACTGCGCGCTCCGTGAACACGCGCTCCGAGACGCCCGACTCCGTGATGTAGATGGAATTGTACGTGCTCCGGGTCTCCAGATGGATGTTCACGAGCACGTCCTCCACCGAATCGTTGGCGTGGCCGAGTTGATGCAGGCGGATGTGCGGGTACGCCTGGGAATAGCTTGACGCCTGGATGGCGAGGGCGCGGCGGGACCATTTCGGGGTGCCGTCGATGCCGTCCCGGATCGTGAGCCACAGGTCGTTCACGTCGCCGCTGAGGAGGGCAAGGTCATCGCGGCCATCCCCCGTGATGTCCGGGGCCCGGGCGATGAGGCTGAATGCGCCCACGGCATCCATGGTGTACAGGGTGCTCGCGTCCCGGCCCGAGATGACGGACAGGTGGTGGATGATGGTCTGGTCCCCGAGGTATGAGGGGTCATCGAGGACGAGGTCGCCGACGCCATCCCCGTCAAGGTCGGGGAGGCCGTTCAGCCGGATCGTGTCGAGGACCTGGCTCACGTCCGACGGAGCCTGGAACGACGTGGCGCGCCAGATGACGGACCCGTCCCGGCCGCTCATCATGGTCAGGGGCGTCGAACGGGGGGTCACGTAGTCCTGCGCCATCTGCGCCCGCGCCTCGTACGCGTACCAGTCGATGAACACGAGGTCGTTCCCGCCGTCGCCGTCGGCATCGCCGGGAACCAGCACCCGGATGCTCCTCGGGCTCTCATGGCGCCAGAGTTCCGATCCGTCGGCGCCGCTCCTCACGGCAAGCACGTGGCGGAAGTCGCCATCGAGGAAGATCTCGTGGACGAGGATGTCGGCCTTGCCGTCGCCGTCGGCATCGCCGATGAGTTCCGGAGTCAATGAATAGCCGAAACCGGCCATGGCGAACGACATGAGGGTCACCCGTTGCGGACGGGAGCCCGCGGCGGGGACGCGCACGTCGTTCGATACCTCGATGTCGTGGACCACGTCGCCCGTGGCGCCGTCATAGGTGACGAGCCGACTCGACAAGAAGTACGGGCCGGCGGCATTCGCCGTGGGCGTCGAGGACCATTCGACGGTGGTGTACACCAGTTCCGGGATCCCGTCGCCCGTGGCATCATAACAGCACGGCGTGTGGGCCCAGTAGAGGGTCTCGATGGCCTGGGGGACCTCGAAGCCCTGGTAGAACGGAATGACATCAAGGGCCTGGGGGTACACGTTCCGGGACCCTTGCGGCAGGAACGTGTCCGTGCGCCAGAGGACGGCCCCCGTCTCCACATCGAGGCGTGCTGCCCATTCCTTCGGCTGGTACGCGTCGATGGCGACCGGGGCCTTGGTCGTGCCCGGAGGCGCGAGGATGGGGTGGATGACGGAGTCGACGTATCCGATGCCCTGCACGAAGAGGGTGGGCACGGTGTCCTCGGGAACGAGGGCGACCGACCCGTCGAGGGCGGTCTGGATGACGGGATTCAGCAGGATGGAGTCGGCCGCCATCGACGTGAGGAGGTCGGACGTCCGTGCGCCGAGTTCGGTGAACGTCCACGCCACGTCGCCCGTGCCTGCATCCACCACGTACAGGATGTTCTCCACGACAGAATTGAAGTTGATCAGGAGTGGGTTGTGCGCGCGGTACTCGTACACGAGGATGCCGGTCGTTCCGTTTCCGAGGGGCAGGGTGCCGATGACGAATGACTCCCCGCAATCGACGAGGGGCATGAGCACGTCGAGGCTCCGGTTCCAGATGGGGTGCCCCGTGGCGCCGCTCACGGCCCAGAGAGCGTGACGGTTTCCGCAGGGGAACCCCTCCGCGAGTCCGACCGTGAACTCGACGAAATCGTCCGGGGAATTGTCGCACACCTGCCAGTGGGTGCAGTATTCGTCCAATGCGACATCGTCGATGCCGTCTCCGTCCACGTCGCCGATGTCATACGAGAAGGAGAGGGACGCATCCTCGTCGAACTTGGCGGCGGGTGTGGGTGCCGCGTTGCGGCCGGTATCCCGCATGTAGCCGCGGACGAGTTCCATGTGGGCGTCGGGCGTCCAGTCGTCGCCGAGGTCGCCGAGGCCTGCAAGGAACGTGGCCTTCGGGTCGGCCGGGCGTGGAAGGCCTGACGTTTCTGCTGCGTGATCCGTGGCTCCTGCCGCAGGTGGCGGCCAGGATGTGGCCACAGCCGCACCCGCATCGGCCATCGACACCGGGTCCATGGCATCGTGGCCGGCCACGGCCGCGGGGGCGGTTCCGATCCGGATGGCGGGCACGTCGCCGGGTGCGGGTTCCGCAAGGGGCGCAAAGGTGCTCGCAACAACAAGGAGTGCGAGGGAGCCACCGATGATGCCGACAACGCCGCGCTTCCCGACGCCGCGGGACGCCAGCGACACCGTGGCGATGGCGGCGATGGCGCCGAGGGGCACCGCGATGAGCACCGGCAGGATTCCGGGGTCGCCCGAGGTCTCGGTCCCGAGGTCGGCCGAATGGGGCTCAAACACGCTGGACGTGGGTGCCGCGCCCCGGAGCGCAGGCTGCTGCCAACGCACACCGCCCTCCGGGAGCACGGCGCCCTTCACGGAGATGACCTCGTGCTGCCGGTCGAACGAGAATGCCTGCATGTTGAGGCCGAACGCGGTCGTCCCATCGGCCATGTCGCGGCACGCGGCGCCGAGGGCCAGGAAGTCGATGGATGCCGATGCGGCACGGGGAGCCGGGTCATTGTACACGGGGGCTCGCCACACCTGTCCGCGCGACGGGACATCGAAGCGCGTGAGATCAAGGCGGCGCGCATGCCCGCTCACCGCTGTCAGGACCGGGTCGTCGCCGCCGCAGTCGAGGATCCGTCCGTTGGACCCCCAAGCGGCGAACATGCCGATGGGGGACCCGTCGGCTCCGCTCAGCACCTCGTAGGTGTGGCTTGCGGTCGCAAGGAGCACCTGGTTGTCGGGTGCGGGGGGCACGTACTGTGCGGGGGTCACAAGGTCCCGGATGCCGTCGCCGTCGAAATCGCGGGGCGCGAGCGCATCCATGTACTGGCCGAGCGCGAGGTTGTAGGACAGGTAGGAGTTCTGGGGGTAGCGCTTCTCGTAGGACCATCGGACGCCGCCGTCCTCCGCATCGAGGGCCGCAAGGCGCACGAACTTCGCGGGGAACCGGCCGCCGGCGGCCGCTGCCGACGGCACGTCCACGGTCCCGATGCCGAGCACGTTCGGTGCGTCCGGATCCGTGGTCAACGGCTGCATGAAGCCCCAGCCTTGCTGGCGCACGTCCCAGATGATCGCGCCATCCACTCCGCTGACCGGGATGAAATGGGTGCGGAATGCGCCGTTGATCGAGGTGCCGAAATTCTCCTCCTGCGCAACGTACGAGGCCACGGGATCGGCGAACCCGTCGCCGTTGATGTCCGGCATGACGCGGGCGTACGTCCAGATGAGGCGCTCGAAATTCTCCTCAAGGGGCGGGTTCGCCTGCACGGGGAGCGGGTCGAGGATCATGCTCGTCCACAGCTTTTCGCCCGTGCCCTCCAATTCACCCGCAAGGGCCGTCATGCGCATGCCGCGACCGTACCGGTGGGCGGTGCGCCCCTGGAGCGGGTCCTCCGTCTCGGTGGTGCGCGGGTTCGTGACGACGAACTGGTCGAGGACGACCTCCGGTTCGTCGTCTCCTGCGAGGTTCGCGACGCCCGTGATCCACGTGAAATTCGTGAAACGGCCATCGCCGTGATGGGGGAGTTCCCGGGTCCAGAACACGCTGCCGTCGGTCGCATCGCGGAGGGCGACGCGCTCGGTGATGCGCAAATCCTCGTAGCGGAAGGCGTCCTTGAGGATGGAAGGCTGCTGGGGGAAGAACTGGATCCGGTTCAGCCCGAACGGGTCGGCGACCAGCACGTACTCGAGGTCCGTGGTCTTGAACACGAACTTGGGTCCGGTGGGCGACTCGAACGCCAAGAGGCCGGTGGGCATGTTGAGGATGCTCGTGACGCGCTGCGCTCCGAAGAACGGCTCCTGCGCGGTGGCAATGGTGGCGGTCGATGTGTCCGCCCAGATGTCGGTGCCATCGGCGCCGCTGAAGACGCGCACGTGCGCCGTGATGAACCGGGCGCTCGCCACGGAGAGGAAGGGCGTCCCGTAGCTGTCGGCGGGGATGATGCTGAATGCAAGGACGTCGCAGACGCCATCGCCATCCACGTCGGGGAGCGGCTGGATGGTTCCTGTACCGGTGGGCAGCGGTTCGCCCCAGCGTGTGTACATGGGATCGGCCCCGGGCCCCAACGCGGCGTGGTAGAAGTTGTCCTTCGCCCACACCTCTGCCCCGGTGGCTCCGGAGCGCGCCACAAGGCGTGATCGGCCACCGCCTTGCCGGGGAGGATTCGTGAGGTCAACCTCGTTGAGGAACATGTCCGGGACCTCGTCGGCGTCCAGGTCGCATGCCGGGAGGAGGTCCTCGTAGGTCAGGGAAGGGGGGAGGGGCGCTTCCGCGGCCACAAGGGATGACGCGGCGGTGCCGTATCCGAACTGGTCGAGGACGACGGCCTCCACGTGTGCAGGGCTCGAAACGAGCGCCGGGAGGTCCATCAGGCCAAGGACGCGCAGCGGCAATCCGGGCCTTT